>JBFZAB010000145.1:0-4776 GCA_041309285.1 Candidatus Omnitrophota bacterium | reverse complement strand
GCTTACTGAGTTAGCAGACAAAGCTCTTTATGCCGCGAAGGAACTTGGCCGTGACCGCAGTGTTTTTTATAGAGAGATAGCTTCTTAACTTAGTTCCGAGAACCATATGAAATGACTAAGGACGAAATTATAGAAAGAGGATACCAGGTTGAACAAGGTTATTGAGTCTAAATTGGTTAACAAGGAGAGCAAGGATATCAAGAGACAGGCAGGATTTGAGAAGCTTTGGATTTGGCAAGAGGCCCATAGGCTCATGATAGAAATTGCTGAGATTTGTAAAGGTTTACCCCGCGATGAAAGATTTCGCTTAAGGGATCAAATAGAGAGGTCTTCTTCATCAGTTTGTGATAATATTGCCGAAGGCTATTCAAGCTACTATTATAATGATAAGCTAAAAGGAATGAACAACGCTCGAAAAGAAGCTGGAGAGACCCAGAACCATATAAGAAATATGGAAGGGAAAAATTATATTGATTCAAAAAGCGCAGATACTTTGATTGGCCTTTACGAGAAGGTAATAATCGGTATTAACAGTTTTAAAAATTACATCATAGAAAAAAGGGAAAATGATTCTCATAAGGGTACTCGGCGTACTTGATATCCTGGATATTCTAGATAACCCAATTAACTTGATTTCCTTGATACCCTTAATTACCTTGTAACATTCGTCATTTAGCAATTCGACATTTTGTGTAGGCATTAGTTACAAATCATTAAGCAGACTATTATGAAATATTACATAGGCGTAGACATAGGTGCAACGAATATAAAAATCGGATTGCTAGACGCAAATTTTAAGATTCTGCGCAAAAAGAAATTATATACGCCGACTTTTTCCAATAAAGAAGATTTAATCGAAGCGCTTGTTGAGAACATAACATTGTTCAAAAAAAGTTCGAAATGTAAAATTAAGGGTGTGGGCATTGGCTTGCCCGGGCTGGTTAATCCTGAAAAGGGGCTGGTTTACAGGCTGGTCAATATTTCCGGATGGAACAATGTTTATTTAAAGAAGATTCTGGAAAGCCGTATCGGTCTGCCTGTTTTCCTAGATAATGATGTTAACGTTATGACGCTGGCGGAAGTTCGTTGCGGATGCGCCAGGGGTGCGAAGAATGTTGTCTGTATTACCCTGGGCACGGGTGTAGGCGGAGGAATTGTTATTGAAGGCAAACTTTACCGCGGGGCGACTTTCTCGGCGGGAGAGATAGGGCACATTCCCTTAAATGAAGAAGGGCCGTTGTGTAATTGCGGAGGAAAAGGATGCCTGGAAAGATATGTAGGCAATAAATATATCGTTGCAGGGGCGGTCGATAAAATAAAGAAAGCGCCCCTTCCGACAAAAATTCCGGATTTGGTAAATAATGATTTGACTAAATTAACTCCGGAAATTTTGAGCAAGGCATGCCGCAAGGGAGATTTGATGGCTAAAGAAATATGGCAGAATATAGCCAGGCACATAGGTATATGTCTTGCCGGTGTGGTCAATTTACTTAATCCCGAGATGATTGTTATAGGAGGAGGAGTGGCGGAGGCCGGAGAAATCCTCTTTAAGACAATAGAGAAAACGGTAAAAGAGAGAGCCCTAGGTCTTCCGGCAAGAACTGTAAAAATAGTTGCGGCTAAATTAAAAGAAAATTCCGGTTTAATAGGGGCTGCCGTATTGGCAAAAGAAGGGTTAAATTTAGATTAGCGGTAATTAGCTAAATATTGGCGGAAATTAGCGTTTAATCCAAAGGGATACAAATGAAGATATTTATCGATTCGGCTAATATTAACGAAATTCGCGAGGCTGCCAGCTGGGGTGTGATTGACGGAGTTACTACCAATCCTACGCTTGTTGCCCGCGAAGGGCGCGATTTTATCGAGCTCATAAAAGAGATTTGTAAAATAGTGGACGGACCTATTTCTGCGGAGGCAGTGGCTGTAAAGAGTGATGCAATTATTGAAGAAGCCATAATACTTTCCAAAATACATAAAAATATCGTGGTCAAAATTCCCCTGATGAAAGAGGGGCTTAAAGCGGTAAAGGTCCTTGCCGGCGAGGGTATAAAGACCAATGTTACGCTCTGTTTTTCGCCGACGCAAGCCTTACTTGCGGCTAAGGCGGGAGCGAATTTTATTTCTCCTTTCGTCGGAAGGCTCGATGACATAGCACAAAAAGGAATGGATTTAATCAAAGACATCAGGACAATTTATGATAACTACAAATTCAATACGGAAATTATTGTTGCCAGCATACGTAATCCGATACACGTAGTTGATTCAGCACTTATGGGTGCGGATATTGCAACCGTCCCTTTTAACGTCTTAGAAAGCCTCATAAAGCATCCTTTAACTGATATCGGAATCCAGCGTTTTCTTGATGACTGGAAGAAAGTCCCGGCCAAATGATGGAAATATCAAATATCAAATATCAAATATCAAATATCAGGTACAAATACGGAATAATTTTTGCATTACTGGTTACTGGTTGCTGGTTGCTGGTTACTGGTTCTTGTTATGCTGAAGAAAAAGAACCCCTTGTCTGTAACGGCGACCGCGTGGAATATTTCCAGGATGAGAAAAAAATAATGGGGGAGGGGAATGTCTCCATAAATTACAAAGACATAAGGATTACCTGTAATAAAATCGAAGTTTTTACCGAAACCAAAGATGCTGTAGCTTATGGTGACGTTAAGCTATATCAGGATAATACCGTTTTTCAAGGCGAGAAGGTTTATTACAACTTTAATACCAAGAAGGGCCAGGTTATTGACGTTAGGGTAGAAGGCATGGGGCCCTGGTTTGGCAGAGGTGAGTCTGCCGAGAAGTTCGACGAAAAAATATCCCGAATAAAGAATGGATATATTAATACCTGTGACCATGAAAAACCGCACTACCTCATAAAATCCAACCGTATAGATGTTTTCTTCGATGATAAAATTGTCGCGCGTAACGTAGTATTTGAAGTCGGGAATATTCCTTTATTTTACATGCCCTACTGTTCCTATTCAATGAAAGGGAAATATCCCAGTTTTGTCTTTATTCCCGGTCACAGCAGAAAATGGGGTTTTTATATGCTAACCGCCTGGAAGTATAAGCTACAGGAGGCAGGTTCTGACGCTATGGTCAGTCTTCCTCCCGGAGAACTTCATCTTGATTACCGCGAAAAGAAAGGCTTTGCGCACGGCATAGACCAGGATTACTTTGTAAAAGGGCTTGGTCAGGGCAGATTCCGTTATTATTACATGGAGGAGAGGGATAAGGAAAAAGCAAGCGAACTACGTACCGAAACACAGAGGCACCGTGTCCAGTTAAAACACCGCTGGCAGGCGACGGACAATACCCTGGCGATGCTTGAATACCACAAGATGAGCGATATTGATTTTTTAAAAGATTATTATTATCGCGAGGAATATGAAAAAGAAAATCAGCCCAGGTCCTATCTTTCCGTAGTTTCGGCGTTCGAAAATTATACGCTTTCTGCCCTAGTCCAGAAACGCACTAACAGTTTCTTTACCGAAACGGAACGTTTGCCTGAGATAAAGCTGGATTTAAAAAGCCAGAGGATAAAAGATACTTCGTTTTATTACAAAAGCGACTTTAGTGCAGCCAATCTAAATAATAAAATCGCATACTCTGATGTGGATGAAGATACAAGAAGGCTTGATACCTATAACCAGCTGTCTTATGTCACAAAGCTGGGATTCTTAAGCGTTACGCCTTATACGGGTGTGCGCCAGACATATTATTCCGACGATAAATTTGGCAATGAGGATCAGGTACGGGGGATATTTTATTCCGGATTGGACCTGAGTACAAAGTTTTATAAAATTTACGATGTCACAACCAATATGTGGAACCTGGATATAAACAAAATCAGACACATAATTACCCCGACGATAAATTACAAGTATATCCATAACCCGACAATTTCCTCTTCCAAATTTAGCACGTTTGACTCGATTGATTCCATAGTCCGCGATAATACTGTGACCGTGGGTATTGAGAACAAGTTTCAGACCAAGAGGAAAGAAAAAGAAGAATTTAACACATCAGATTTAGGCATATTTCTTTTTACCGGAGATTATAACTTTAAACCGGAAGCGGCAGGGAGCCAATGGTCGAATTTCAAATTCGACATGGAGCTTACCCCGTATAATTGGCTGAGGTTTGAATCCGATGCTACCTATGAACCGGCGTCCAGGGATTTTAAGACCGTAAACTTTGATCTGGTTACATCCAATAAGGACCTCTGGTCATTCGGCCTGGGTAGCCGTTATGAACAAAATTCCATCCACGAATTAACCTCGCAGTTTACCTTTAGTCCCAGCCCCAAATGGCAAATCCGGACCTACGGACGTTATGATTTCAAAAAAGTTATCGATGCCTCCAGCAAGAGGACGAACGATTTTGTAGAGCAGGAATATGCTCTGGTGCGCGACCTACATTGCTGGACGGGCGAATTTGCCCTGAATATAAAAGACGGATATTCCTTCTGGGTAATATTTAGATTAAAAGCTTTCCCTGAAGTTCCTTTTAAATTTTCCTCTTCCTACCGCGGCCCTAAATCTACGCCTTAATCTCGCTTAAAACCTTCTGTTTTTATCCTTGTTAATTAAGGTATTTTATAATATAATTTTATCCGTCTCCGCAGAGGTAAATCAGAGGGTGAATGCGAAAAATTTTTGGCTGCAGCGGATGTTGAAAACCTAATAAATGTTTATGAGGATAACCCTGCGAAGCCAAAGGCGAAAGCACTTTGGCGAAGCAGGGTATTTAAAGATACCACGGGGA
>JBFZAB010000144.1:0-5845 GCA_041309285.1 Candidatus Omnitrophota bacterium | reverse complement strand
GCGTTTAATAGTATTTTCCTCATCATCTTTTCTCTGATAAAGTTTACCGCCGCATATATCGCATATGCCTTCTTTTTGCGAAGGCATATTTTTAAGATGGAAGATTGCCCCGCAACTTGAGCAAACGCGTCTGCCTGAAAGACGTTCTACGATTTTCGGCAAATCAGTTTCAAAATACAAAACTAAGTTTATGTTTTTCCCGATTGTTTTTAACACGGCGCTTAAGTCTTCTGCCTGCTTAATCGTCCTGGGAAATCCATCCAGGATAAATCCGCTATCGGCGTCAGGCATGGATAGGCGAAACCTGATTACCTCCAGAACTATATCATCGGGAACCAATTCCCCTGATTCTACAAACCCTTTTACTTTATTTCCCAGAGAGGACTTTTCCTTCATGGCATTTCTTAACATATCTCCGGTAGAAATATGAGGGATGCCGAATTTCGCTTTCAGCATATCTGCCTGAGTTCCCTTGCCTGCTCCGGGCGGCCCTAATAATACCAATCTCATATATAAAATCAAAACTTAAGATGTAAAACGTAGAAAGTTTTGCCTTTTTACTTCTTATTTTTTACTTTTGTTATACTACCTGCGTCCGCGCAATTTTCCTGTCTTCATAAAACCTTCGTAGTGCCGCATTAAAAGATGGGATTCAACCTGGCGCATGGTATCCAGCACTACTCCGACTACGATAAGCAAGGCAGTACCACCAAAGAAACTTGCGACAAGATACGGTATCTTAAGCCACGCACCTATTAAATCAGGAAATACCGCAATAATTGCTAAAAAGATGGCACCCGCCAAGGTAACGCGAGTCATGATAAAATCCAGGTAATCGGAAGTATTCTTTCCGGGCCTTACCCCGGGGACAAAACCCCCGAACTTCTTCATATTCTCCGAAATCTCAACCGGATTAAAAGTAACCGCGGTATAAAAATAGCTGAAAAATATTATCAGTACCGTGTATAAAACCGTGTAAAGGACTTGCCCCCGCAGGAGACTCGCCGCTAAGGCTTGAAATTTCGGGTTCGGGATAAAACCTGCCAATGTCGCCGGAAAAAGTATTATTGACTGGGCAAATATAATCGGTATAACACCGGACTGGTTAATACGTAAAGGTATGTAGGTACTCTGTCCGCCGTACATGCGGTGTCCGACTATTCTTTTGGCATACTGAACAGGTATCTTCCTCTGGGCTTGAGTTATAACTATGACCGCGCCCGTAACCACCACAAGCATAATCGCCATAAGTATCAAAACATAAGGCTCCAACTGTCTTTTTGCCGGCGAAAAGGGAGAAAAAAGCAGAAACAGTTGATACATGGCCGAAGGTATGCGTGAGGTTATACCGATGGTAATAATGAGCGAAATCCCATTTCCGATTCCGCGATCGCTAATCTGCTCGCCGAGCCACATAATAAAGGCCGTTCCGGCCGTCAGGGTAATTACCGTAAGCAGTCTGAATGTCCAACCGGGACTGGGAACTATCTGCAACCCCTGGAAATGAGCAGGGTTCTCGAGCCAGACGCTTATAAAGTACCCCTGTATTACGCTTAATATAACTGTACCGTATCTTGTGTATTGAATTATTTTCTTACGGCCCCCATCCTCCTTGGCCAATTTTTCGAAAAAAGGTATAACGGCCGTAAGCAGCTGAAGGATAATCGAGGCAGAAACATTAGGCATGATACCTAGGGCAAAAATAGTAAGCCTCTCCATGGCACCACCGCTAAACATATTCATTATGCCGAAGAGTGTTCCGCCCTGAGTTTTGCTTATCTTGTCAAAGAACTCCGCAAGTGCTCTACCGTCGATACCCGGCGTAGGAATGAATGACCCTATGCGGTAAACAACAAAAATAGCCAGAGTAAAGACGATGCGCTTGCGTAAATCGGGAATCTTAAAAGAATTTACAAATGCCTCTAACATATAGGACTATTATTTATTTTTTTCTTTTTTCTCTTTTTTAACCTGCGTTTTCGCTTTTTCTTCCTGACTGATTGAGCTTAAAAGCTCAAAGGCCGCTCCGGCCTTATTTATCTTCTCAATGGCCTGTTTGCTGAATTTATGCGCCTTGATGGTTAAAACTTTCTTCAATTCGCCGTCTCCGAGCACCTTTAAAGGCAGGCTGGTCTTACTTATCAAGCCTACCTCTTTTAAAACCTCGGGCTCAACAACCGCACCCTTGACAAACTTTTCGTTTAACTGGCCAAGATTTACTATCTGATAAACCTTCTCAAATTTATTAAAAAAACCTCTCTTGGGAATACGACGTATAAGAGGCATCTGGCCACCTTCAAAAGAAGGCCTGAGTTCAAAGCCTACGCGCGACTTCTGGCCATTATGCCCGCGGCATGAAGTCTTGCCATGCCCCGAACCGGGACCTCTTCCTACTCTCTTTCTTCTCTTTTTGGCAACCTTTGGTCTTATTTCAGAAATATTCATTTTAAATTTATTCCTTCTCTTTTTCGGCTTCCGGAACATCCGTCTTATCTGCCCTGGAACCAACGGAACCGGACGAAGCCATTTGCTTAAGGGCCATCACTGTTGCCTTGGCAATATTCATCGCGTTTCTTGAACCCAGGGATTTAGCTAATATATCTTTGATACCGGCCAATTCACATATAGGTCTTATCGAACTACCGGCGATTATCCCCGTACCTTTGCCGGCCGGCTTAAGAATAATATCAGCCGCACCAAAATGACCTTTGACCGCATGAGGTATGGTGTCGCCGTTAAAGGTTACCATAAACATGTTCTTCTGAGCATTATAGACACTTTTGCGTATGGCATCGGCAACTTCGTTTGCCTTACCAAAGCCCACTCCCACTTTGCCCTTCTGATTACCAACAACAACCAGGGCACTAAACGAAATCTTCTTACCGCCCTTATGCACCTTGGAAACCCGGCTTATCTTAACAACCTTTTCCGAAAACTCCGGCTGTTCCGTATTTGTTCTTCTGTCCCTTCTTATTGGCTCTGCCATGGTGGATTAATTACCCTCTTTAAATTGGTTAGCCTACAACTCAATGCCTTGTTTCCTTACAGCATCCGCGAAGGCTTTTATTCTTCCGTGGTACAGATATCCGCCGCGGTCAAAAACAACTCTGGTTACTCCTTTTTCCTTGGCCTTCTGACCAACTATTTCACCAAAGGAATCCGCGGCTTTTACATTGCCACCGGAATTAATCTTCGAACGGCACTCCTTAGATACGGTAGAAACACCCAGAATAACTTTCCCCGTTAAATCATCTATTATCTGAGCCATGAGGTTTTTATGACTGCGGTGGATAACCAACCTCGGTCGTTCGTTCGTCCCGACTATCTTTTTGCGTATCCTTATATGCCTTCTCAGGCGACCTAAATCTTTCTTTAACATATTTTACAAATCCCCTGTATTCGTTTTGAGTAGTTATTTGTATAATTATGCCACTGCCTTACCGGCTTTTCTTCTTACGTATTCGCCCACATAACGTATGCCTTTGCCCTTATAGGGCTCGGGCTTACGGAGCTTACGTATTTCCGCAGCGGTCTCTCCGACCCTTTGCTTATCCGAACCTTTTACTACTATCTGAGTGGGCTTGGGGGTCTCGATGCTTATACCTTCTGGTACGGGAAAATTAACCGGATGCGAAAATCCGAGGGTAAGCACTAAATTTTTACCCGATACCTGGGCACGATAACCAACCCCTATTATTTCCAATTCCCTGGAGAACCCTTCTTTCATACCCTTTATCATATTATTCAACTGCGCGCGCGCAAGGCCATGAAAAGCCTTTGTCTGTTTTTCATCGGAATCGCGGGTAATAAAAAGGTTATCTTCTTTTAAGGCAGCACTAATGCCGGGAGGCAAAGAGAAAACTGTCTTACCCTTGGAACCCTCCACCGATACGGAACTACCGGAGATACCCACTTTTATTTCTTTTGGAACTGCAATTGATCTTTTACCTATCTTGGACATGTGTATAAATTTTCTCCTGTTATTTTATTACCAGATATAGCAAATAACCTCGCCGCCGATATTATTCTTTCTCGCCTCGGAATCGGTAAATACCCCCTTTGAAGTAGAGAGTACCGCAATACCATTGCCATTTAATACTTTAGGTATTGCATCTTTCTTGGCATATACCCTGAGCCCGGGCTTTGAAATCTGCTTGATACCTTTGATTGCACAACTATTATCGGGACCGTATTTAAGGTATATACGGATAAGGCCCTGATTGCCGTAATTTACTTCGCGCAAATCATTTATAAAATGCTCTTTTTTCAAAATCTTTACTATCTCCAGCAAAAGATTGGATTTCCTGATATCTACCTTTTCCTTGCCTGAAGAAACTGCATTACGAATCATCGTTAACGCATTTGCCTTTAAGTCGGAAACTGACATTTCTTAACCCCCGTAGTGATATTTTGTCTGTGGCGCGCCCGATTTAAAAAAATATACGCGTAAAATATTTTTATCTACCAGCTGGCTTTTTTTACGCCGGGTACCTCTCCTTTTGAAGCCAATTCTCTGAAGCATATTCTGCAAATGCCGAATTTACGCATATACCCTCTAACGCGTCCACACAGCTGACACCGGTTATATTTTCTTGTTTCAAAACGCGGAGTCTTTTTTTGCTTGTTTATTAGCGCTTTTCTTGCCATATTATTCCAATTCCTTATCCGATTCCCTGAAGGGCATCCCGAGTAATTTTAAAAGCAATAAATTCTGTTCTCTATTTCCTTTTTCAAACACAATCGTTATATCCATACCCAACGCACGCTGAATCTTGTCGTATTCAATTTCCGGAAATACCGCGTGATCGCTCAGACCTACGGTAAAATTGCCCTGTTTATCAAAAGCCTTGCTTGATATTCCACGGAAATCCCGTATACGCGGAAGTGCAACATTAACAAAACGGTCAAGAAATTCATACATATTGTTTTTTCTTAAAGTAACTTTGCACCCGATGGGGTCTCCCTCCCTGATTTTAAAATTGGCAATGGCTTTTTTAGCGCGGGTGATAACGGCCTTCTGCCCTGCTATAAGGGACAGCGAAGCAACCGCATCATCTATTATCTTTATATCGTGCGCTCCCTGGCCTACCCCCATGTTAATAACTATTTTCTTTATTTCGGTAACCTGCATTTTGTTCTTATAGCCCAGTTCCGCCATAATCTTCAGTACGGCTTCCTTGCGATATTTTTCAAGCAGTCTAGGTACCACTTATATCACCTCTTTGCATTTTCTGCAGACGCGTGCCTTGGAGCCGTCGTTTAAGACAATAAAACTTATACGGCTCGGCCGGCTGCAACGACCACAAAAAAGCATCAGATTGGATAAATGAACGGGGGCTTCTTTCTGGATAATCCCTCCGGGACTATCCTGCTTTGTCCTCTTCTGATGCCTCTTGATTAAATTTACCCCCTCAACTATTGCCCGAGAGCTTTCTTTATCTACTCTTAAGACCTTGCCTTTTTTGCCTCTGTCTTTACCGGCTATTACCGCTACCGAATCATTCTTTTTTATCTTTTCCATCTCTATATTATTCTTTCCCGTATCAAAAGGTTATTATTTTCTATTTAACCAATTAAACGACTTCAGGGGCAAGCGAAAGAATCTTTAAGAAATTTTTCTCGCGCAGTTCCCGCGCCACAGGCCCGAAAACACGCGTACCCCTGGGGTTAAGATCGTTGTCTATAATCACACAGGCATTAGAATCAAAGCGCAGGCATGAACCGTCGCTGCGCGATATCGGCTGGTGCACTCTGACAACAACAGCCTTAACCACCTCGCCTTTTTTTACCGCAGAATTTGGGATGGCTTCTTTTACGTTGCAGGTAATCACATCTCCTATGTAAG
>JBFZAB010000143.1:0-2777 GCA_041309285.1 Candidatus Omnitrophota bacterium | reverse complement strand
ATCCATCTGCATTTATTGGGCGGGAGAAAATTAGACTGGCCGCCAGGATAATATAAATTTAAAAGTAAAAATGCAAAACACAAAAGTGAAAGCCCGGAATTTATTACGAGTTACTGGTTACTGGTTACTGGTTACTGGTTTTCTAAACGGCTGTGCTACTATTTATAACCCCGCTACCCAGAAAAAAGAATTAATCCTAATTGATACTCAGGCTGAGGTTTTACTGGGGAGAAATATGGATGTTCAGGTAGCCCAGTCATTTGAAGTCATAAAAGATGCTGGTCCAAGCGAACGCGTAAACAAAATCGGAAGAGACATTGCTCTTGTTGCCGACCGCCAAGATCTTAAATATGTCTTTAGAATAGTTAAAAATAAAGAAGTTAATGCCTTTGCTACTCCTGGTGGATTCATATACCTTAATACCGGATTATTGGATAGGGTGGATGACGATGAGCTTGCTTGTGTCCTGGCCCATGAGGTAGGCCACATTGCTGCCCGACATATTGTCAAGAAACTGCAAACACAGATTGGCTACGATATATTAATGAGCCTGGCTTTTGGTAAAGGGGGAGCAGAGGAGGTACAAAAGGCAATAAATATTACCTTTAACCTGGTCAGTTTAGGTTATAGCCGCGATGACGAGTATCTGGCGGATAAGCTGGCAGTAAAATATGCCTATAAGGCAGGCTATGACCCTGAGGCGATGATCAGATTTTTTAAAAAACTAAAGGAGTTGGAAAAAGATAAGACTGTTGCCACGCCGCTTTTTTTAAGGTCCCATCCTTACCTGGACCAGAGGATAACCCGGGCAGGGAAAGAAATTGCTGCCTTAAAAGACACTTCCTCGATTACTTCGCCTTTACCTGGTCAAGTGACTAAAGAAGAAAAGGTGCTGCCTTCTATGCCTGTTAAAGAAGAGGGGAGTGCTGCTAAGACCTCGACAAAACCCCAAACTGCATCTTTATTTTATGGTTTGTCCAAAAAATGTCCTGCCTGCGGAAAAACTTACCCCAAGAGTTATCAATATTGTCCCAAAGACGGAACCAAGCTTACTTTCTAAGTTTATTCCAGATCGAATTCTACAATATATTCCCTATTGCTGGTTACCTCCCCATGTAGAGGTATTGGCAGCTTAATGATGCCTGAATTTCCTACTTCCTGAATTATTCTACCCCCGTATCTTAACCAAAAAGGCAGGGCCTCATCCATTACTCTCAGACGGATAGTTCTATATCCTAAGTTACGAGCGATATTAAAAAACTCCTGAGCTAAGAATGAACCTGTTCCTTCTTTTTGCCGTTCCGGTGCTACAGCCATAAGTCCTATGATTGTAATGCTGTTTTCTGTACTGGGAAATAAATAAGAAAATCCGCCAACTATCTTATTCGAACGTGTATCTTCTGCTACTACGAATTGTAAATCTCTTGCTAGAAATTCTGATTTATCCCACACCGTTTCCCTAAATATCTTCCGTAGGGCGCTAATTTTACTTTGGTCGGTAGTAGGGTATATATTAAGCCATTCCGGTTTTTGTGCTTGTGCTCCCTTTATTCTCCTTGCCTGGGCAGGCAAAGATAAAGAA
This sequence comes from Candidatus Omnitrophota bacterium, assembly GCA_041309285.1. Lineage (GTDB taxonomy): Bacteria > Omnitrophota > Gorgyraeia > DTHP01 > DTHP01 > JBFZAB01. The sequence continues at coordinate 1,195 of JBFZAB010000143.1, read as the reverse complement.
AAGGCAAAAACTGCCGCAATCAAAACAACCGTAGTTAATTTTCTAACCGAAGGCATAGAAATATCTATGGTTTTTAAGGTTTTAGATATCCCAGGTGTTTTAAAAATGTCACAGTGTCTTCAACTAAAGAATCTCGTCTACTTTTTAGAACTTCAAGTATATCTTTCCCGAATCCTGTTTCTTGAACTATTGCTTCCAATTTTTCATCAGTATAATATTCTTGGGATTGATGCGCTATACCCATAAGCGTATCAGCATCTATTACTCTATATAGTCCAGATTCTATGAAATAAGGCTCATATCCGGGTAGATTAGTTGGCCAAAGAAATTCTCTTGTCATATGATTCTCAAAAAAACCAATCATACCGTGGTCAAATGAAATATAGACTCTTGTATTATCTTGGCAGAGTAAATAATAAAGATTCTGATCGAAACCGTGGTCGCTATCTCTTAAGAATATCCAGAATACAAATAAAGCCTCCAGCGAGTTATTCTGTCTGGGTAGTTCCTCGTAAGAGTAGTCTTGTGCTAGTCGGGAAATACCCACTTCTGATAAACCTCTCTGGCTCATCCAATCGTAAAGTTCGCTTCCTATAACTTCGTTAGCCTTAACTATGCGTACCTCGGCAACATTAAATAGATCTCTTCCCAATAGGTGTGCCAGGTAGTCATATCGGGGATCTTTATCCAAAACAATAAATGCTTTCCCGTTTTCGTCTTCTACAAGTGTTTGTCCAGGGTATATAAAAGGAGGAGGAAATAATCTTTCGTTGGGCCGAAGAACATGGTATGCATGGGCCTGTGCAACAACTTTTACTCTTCTTGCCTGTACCTGGCAGGGAGAAAGTAAAATAACTCCCAAGCCAAACAAGATAATCCATCTAAAAAGTAGTTTTATTTTCATCTTTTTACCCAATAACATTCTATACAAAGTATGGCTGATATTTTGTTGTTCGTCAAGGGGGCAAAAATTTTATAAATCAGTAGGGTAGAGGAGTTAAAGTAAAAACCCTGCGAATAAATTTATGCAGATTTTTTCCGTATTTAAATATTCAGGTAGAAAATTCAAGGAAATTTAGAGCGTTTAGGCAAGGGGCCAATTCAAAATTAACCATTTCTGAACAAAATGCTGCTTTGCACAAGGAATGATCAGTGAGAGTTTTACAGCTTTGCTTATTTATCAGTTACAAAAATT
>JBFZAB010000142.1:0-5951 GCA_041309285.1 Candidatus Omnitrophota bacterium | reverse complement strand
CTGCATAACAGGGGCTATTGTTTCCGAGATATTTCCTGAAAGCGTCTGTAATTGTTTTTACGTAACCTTTTCTTAAGAGAACCCGGGCGATATGCAGTCTACCCAGAGCACCTTCCGGACTTAAAGAATATATCTCCTGAGGAGTAATATCTATATCCAGCGCATTAAGTTTCTCAACCATTTTACACATGCGTTCCCGGCGGGCCTCGCGCAAAACTTTTAATTTATCGATAAATAACTTGTTTTTGTAATCAACGAAGTAACCCAGGATATGGACTTCCGTATCATTTTCTTCGGTACTGAATTCTATGGCAGGAATGACTTCGATATAGTATTGTAAAGCCGCCTCTTGTGCCGGGGAAATGCCTTCTATCGAATCGTGGTCAGCAATGGCAATGCAGGAAAGCCCTACACGCCTGGCTTCAGTAATAACTTCCAAGGGGGTAAATGTTCCGTCGGAAAAACAGGTATGAATATGCAGATCGGCAAAGACATTCTTCAACTTTTACATCCCCTTCGTTTCGCTGGCTACAGTCTTAAAAACCTTATCCAGAATACCGTTGACAAACTTCGAAGACTCCGCGTCGCCGTATTTTTTAGCCAGTTCCACTGCTTCATTTATCGCAACCTTAGGCGGAACTTCATTCTGGAAAATTAGCTCGAATATAGCTATGCGGAGGATATTCCGGTCAACCACTGCCATGCGGGAAATCTGCCAATTTCTGGCGTGCTTTTTTATTAACAAATCTACCTGCGTTTTATATTCAAATACGCCCTTTATGAGGATATTGGCGTATTTTTTTATTTCCGCGCCTTCTTCCAACTGTAGCCAAAAATTATCTAAGCTCTCGGCGAGAGAATCTTTCGCAATATCCATCTGGAAAAGGCATTTTAAGGCCAACTCTCTTGCCTGGGTACGCTTTCTCATATCCGCTGAGTTTGGTTTTATTTAGTTGGTTATTTTGGTTTTAGAAACAATCTGTAAGTGTCTTCATCTTTTTATTCCTGACCGTCTTAAAATTATTTTAATTTTCCCGCAAGGTTAGCCATTTCTATTGCCGAAAGCGCGGCGTCACGGCCTTTATTCCCTTCTTTGGTACCGGCACGCTCGATAGCCTGCTCGATATTTTCCGCCGTTATAATGCCAAATATTACCGGCACCTTCGAGGAAAGATTTAGCTGTCCTATTCCTTTTGCAACTTCATTGGCAATATAATCAAAATGCGGTGTTGCCCCTCTGATAACTGTACCCAGACATATCACGGCATCGAATTTATTTGACTGCGCAAGTTTAGCCGCTATATGCGGTATTTCAAATGATCCGGGAACCCATACTGCTTCAATAGCATCCTCGCTTACGCCGTGACGAACCAAGGTATCAGAACACCCTTCAAGCAGCTTTTCGGTAATAAAATCGTTAAATCTTGAAACTACTATCGCAAACTTTTTATTCCGAGCAATCAAATCAACCTGCACTACCTTCATACATACCCCCTTTCAATGAGTATTTGATCTACAATGTTTGTAAGACGATAAAAACAATCTTCTTTGTTCAATTTAATTTATAAACTCAGCTTATGTCCGAGCTTATCTTTCTTGGTCTTCAAATATCTTGCATTTAAAGGCGAGGGAGCAATCTCTATCGGGATACGTTCCACAATTTTTAGGCCGTATCCTTCGAGCCCAATAATCTTTCGCGGATTATTGGTAAGAAGCCGTATATTTCTAACCCCTAAATCGGTAAGTATCTGGGCACCTATGCCGTATTCCCTGAGATCGGCTTCAAACCCTAAAGCAAGGTTTGCTTCTACTGTATCAAGACCGTTATCCTGCAACGCATATGCTTTTATCTTATTTTCCAGGCCTATGCCTCTCCCTTCCTGAAGCATGTATAGAATAACTCCCCTCTCTTCTTTGGCAATCAATTCAAAAGATTTCTTAAGCTGTGCTCCGCAATCGCAACGTTGTGAACCAAAGACATCTCCCGTAAGACACTGTGAATGCACCCTTACCAATAACGCCGACGAAAGATCGGACAGCCCTCCTTTAACCAGGGCTACATGGTGTGTTCTGTCAACAATGGATTCATAAAGCAGAAGGGTAAAAATACCGTATTCGGTAGGAAGCATCGTCCGGCTTATGCGCCGAATCAGTTTTTCGGAACGCCTGCGGTAAGCAATGAGTTCGCCTATCGTGGAGATTTTTAAGCTGTGCCTCTGCGCAAACTCAAGAAGTTCTTTTGAGCGCGCCATAGTTCCGTCTTCGTTCATAATTTCGCATATCACGCCGGCAGGATAAAGTCCACCTAACTTCATTAAATCGACGCATGCCTCCGTATGCCCCGCTCTGACCAATACCCCTCCTTCTTTAGCCCGCAAAGGAAAGATGTGCCCGGGTTTTATCAGCGATTCGGGCTTTGTTTCGGAATTAATTAATTCCTTTATGGTATACGCGCGATCATGGGCCGAGATTCCTGTGGTCGTATTCTCGCGCGCATCAACCGAGATAGCCCAGGCAGTCCTATATTGGTCTTCCGGCTCATTAGACATGGGATAAATTTCCAACTCGTCCAAACGCCCCGACTCCATGGGAACACATATGAGGCCTCTGCCGTATTTGGCCATGAAATTTACGAGTTCGGGAGTAACAAAAGCAGCCGCAAAAACAAGGTCTCCCTCGTTTTCGCGGTCCTCGTCATCTATTATAATGACCATCTTACCGTTTTTTAAATCTCTGATTATCTCTTCAATCGTATTAATTTCCATCCTGGCTACCTCTCAAAAAAAATCCCGAAGACAATCTCTTCGGGATAGATAAAATTTCGCGCTTTAGCGCTCCCTTCTTGCAAAATAAGCAAGGTACCTCAGCGCTTTTGCGGTTACAATCTTCTCCCATCTAGACTATATGCCGAGAGCAGCAATTTACATTGCTCTCCACTCGGCATCCCGAAGTGTGGCTTAAATTACAGCACTACATTCGGGACAATCGGCCCTGGAATTACACCAGATCTATCCCGCACCTTTTCAGTATTCATATTCATTTTAGAAAATAAATCTCTAAAACACAGAATAAATAAAAGGTGCCGGATTCGCGGGCTCTAACACCGGGCACTAAAAGAAGCGCCGGTGTACGCTTTCTGCGTAACCGCCGGTCAGGAATTTCACCTTTTCCCGAAGATTCTGTATGATATTTTACAATCAAAAAATAAATTTGTCAACACATTCGTATACCCTGATGGCCTTGGCGTATCGTTGGAATTTTTTATAGCAGCTGCCCGCGGGCAAAATCCGCGGAACTCTGCCCTGTTGGTATTAGCATACCCAACCGGGTATACCCAAGCATAACGCCGAAAGAGACCCCTTACTACACGGGGGTTTCCGAATATATCAGCATATTTGGGATACTTGGGGTTGACAAAATATATTTTTTAAGATAGTATGTATTCAATTCTTAATTACTACTATTGAAATTATGGATCAAGAGAAATATATCGATAATACCAAGCAGGATCTGGAGAGGGCGCGCGCAGAAATATCTATGCTCTACGAAATAAGTAACGCCATGCGCTCTACCTTAAATCTTGACGAAATATTATATATTATCCTGACCGCCGTGACCTCGCACGCCGGCCTGGGGTTCAATCGGGCAATGCTCTTTATGGTTAATGAAAAAGGTAATGCCGTTGAGGGACGTATGGGTATCGGTCCGCAATCCGGCGAAGAGGCATATCACATCTGGAAGAAAATTGAAGGAGAGCAGATGGATTTAAACGACCTTATAGAGGCCTATAAAGAATTTTCGGCAAAACGCGATACCCCTCTGGATAATACCATAAAGGACATAAAGGTTCCCTTAAGAGAAGACGGCGGAATTATTGCCTTAACAGCGATGGAAGGAAAGTCTTTCGAGGTTAATACCCATGAAGCCAGAATAAAAATTAACGACTTAACTTTACAATTTCTCCATGTTGACCATTTTGTCTCTGTTCCCCTTAAGGCAAAGGATAAAGTAATCGGGGTAATACTGGCCGATAATTTTATTACCAAAAAACCGATTGCCAAAGAGGACGTACGCATGCTTAATATGTTTGCAAACCATGCTGGCCTGGCAATTGAAAATTCTCGTTTTTATGAACAAGCCCTGCGCCTGTCTCAGACCGATTATCTGACTCAGTTATGGAACCACGGTTATTTCCAGCATATAATTGCGGATGAATTCAAAAAGGCAACCGAATCAAAACATCAATTGAGCATAATAATGCTTGATATTGATAATTTTAAAAATTATAACGACAAGCTTGGACATCAATACGGAGATGCGGTACTTAAAGAAATTGGCAATATTATAAAAGATAGTTTAAGGAAATCCGATTCGCCATGCCGTTACGGGGGAGAAGAATTTGTGATAATACTTCCTCAAACAAGCAAAGACGAAGCCTATAAATTTGCGGAGAGACTGAGGACAAAAATAGAATTCTATAATTTTAGTAAAGAAGAGGTTCAGCCTTGTGGTAAGATCACTGTGAGTTCCGGAGTTGCAACCTACCCTATTGATGCCTCCGGAAAAGACGAATTGATTTATACGGCAGATATGGCACTTCTCCAGGCAAAGCAAAGAGGCAGGAACCGTTCCTGTATTTATTCCCCCGACTTAACAACCAACCCTTAATCAGCTGCTTTTAACTTTGGAACTTTCTCCAGACTCAGCAAACTTCACCGAGACTATTTTTGAAACCCCCGATTCCTCCATAGTAATTCCATACATAACATCGGCAATACTTATGGTCTTTTTATTGTGGGTAATAACTATAAACTGGGAGGATTTGGAAAATTCCTTCATCAACATGCGAAACCTGTCTATATTAGCCTCATCCAACGGCGCATCCACCTCATCAAGTATACAAAACGGACTTGGCTTTACCTTAAAAATAGCAAAAAGCAGGGCTACCGCAGTCAATGCTTTCTCTCCTCCGGAAAGAAGAGAGATATTTTGTAATTTTTTCCCCGGCGGTTGGGCGATAATGTCTATACCGGACTCAAGAACATCTTCGGATTCAACCAGCAATATCTGGGCATTGCCTCCGCCAAAAAGCAATCGGAATATTTCTTTAAAATTAACCTCTATTCTTTGAAACGTATCTACAAAAAGTTCTTTTGCCGTACGGTTAATTTTATTTATTGCCTCTCGCAAAGCCTCTTTTGCCTTATTGAGGTCCTCCTGCTGGTTAACGAGAAAATTATATCTTTCCTGCAATTCGCGATGTTCGTCTATAGCTACCAGATTTACCGGACCCATCGCCTCTAATTTGTCCTTCAATGAATCAAGTTCCTGTTTTGTCGCTTCATAATCAAATATATCCACCACTAAATCTATCTCCCCCGTCTCCAGATCCAATTTATAGAGAGAATTCATCTTGTCGTGTATATCCTTTGTCTTAAAATTGAACTCCTGGCATTTAATGTCAATTTCGTATGTGTCAGCTCGAAGCTTATTTACCTGAACCTGAATGCTTTTAAGACCGCCCTCCTCTTTCTCAATATCAAGTTTACAATTATCTCTTGCACATTTTGATTCGTCTAATCTTTGTATAACGACAGATTTTTCTTCCTCTATCCCAAAATTGAATTTATCCAGAGAGTTATTTTCTTCATGCAATTTATTAACCTTGTCCACAGATTCTTTAATTTCACTTTCTCTTGATGCAAACATATTCTTGTTTTCGGAGAGTGAATTCTCGAACGACAAAATCCTCTCCTTAAACACTGATACCTTGTCTGTAAACGACTTGAGCTCCGACTCAAGTTCCGTTATCTCTATCAGGGCTGACTGTCGTAAATTATTGTTTTCGCTTACAAAATTCGCGGAATCTTCCATTAATTTACTGATCTCGGATTCATCCAACTGCAATTTGGCTAAGCTTGCCTCATTTTCTTTTATCTTGTTATTATTTC
>JBFZAB010000141.1:0-3336 GCA_041309285.1 Candidatus Omnitrophota bacterium | reverse complement strand
CCTTCTTTCTCGACTACTGCCCGCAGCCAACCGATTAGGCCGGCCTGGGGATTGCCTTTTAAAATAAGCCCCGCCCGGTCCGCATTAATAACGGAAAGATAATTGGCTTCGCCTCCGAGATTTAACTTCTTTATGGCATCATAAGCGGCATTAAAAGCAGCCGTATCCCTGTCGGGCGTGCCGTTGGGAACATAAACAACAATGCTTCCCTGCGGCAGGTATTCAATAAGTTTCCCCTGGTCTATATCAGTAAATTCCACCAGGCCAGATTTGCCGGTATACGCACCTTTTTTATCTCCGAGCACTATTTTGTCAAGCAAGTTGTCTCCGATTACCACAACCGGAGGAATACCGGAAAAAAGATTCGTTGCGCTCTGGACAAGCCGTGTCAGAGATTCTTCTTGCGGCTGTTTAGCGGCATCGAGAGTATCTGCTGCGATAATAATCTGGCGCATACCGAAATTCTCCGGAGGCTGGCTAGAAAAAATAAACTTGGTAGTATACTTCCAATCCAGGGGCCTCTTTGCCTTATCATTTAAATAAGGAAGCTCCGAAGCAAGGACTTCCAGGGCACGACGGGCAAGTTCATTTGCCCTTGCCGTATCGGTCCTGCGCTGGCCGTACTGCAGATCTATGCCCCCGAGATACTTTTCAATCATCTGCATAAAAGGGCCTTTTCTGAAAACACCTTCATCATAATATCCATAGACAACTTTAATGTCTGCAAGCCCTGCCGCAACCCGATAATCGTAACGGCTAAGAGCAGCTTTAACAGCTATACCTAGATATTCCTGAACGATATTTTTAATATCCTGAGATGAAATAGCATCTATCTGTTCGCTACTTACACCCTCGACTCCACTATCTCTAACAACTCCTACTATCTCAATAAGCGCCTGCTCAGAAGGAATTGCAATACTCAACAATCCCAGTTTTTCATAATCTGCCAATCTATATTTCTTGCTTAAAGCATCTATGTCTTTTTTTGCGCTCGGGTTTTTCTTATTACTGTCAATAAGCGGAAGGCCGGGAGTGGCGGTAAGAATATTTATGAAATCGGCCTTTGCCGTCTCAAAATTATGCAGTTGCAATAACTCTCTCACTAAAACAGTGTTTCCGGCAATGTCAAAAAGAGCAACAACTCTTTCTTCTTTGGCATTTTTTTTCAGACTCTCCCAGCCGTCTTCAGAAGTAATTTTCAAGGCTGCCGTTACTGCTTCGTTCACCGTCCCTCCGGAAAGGGCTAAAAAGTATGAATAGAGGGCCACCCTATCATAATCAGTTAAGGCATAGCGCGTGGAATTATTAGCCATATTTACAATCTGTGCCGCCGCTTTATGTGCATCCGCTGTGGTATCCTGGGCTAACCAATTTAAAAAATCCACCCTCATATCGGGGTTCACCATACCCAGTAACCAGGAAGCCATATCCCGCTGAACTGCATTCAGGTTATTTTTGTCATAGACCTCATTAAGTTTTGTCACCTTTACCTCTTTTGCCAGATTCTGCCAATCCCAAACGCTGTATATGTTGTCCGAGATTTCCTGTAGGGCTACGTGCAACTTATCCGAGCCAGAAACCTGGGCAATTAACATATCTACTTTTTCTCTATCAGAATATCCGTATCTTAAGGCCTTTCCGTTTATATCTATTATTGCCGCTGCTACCGGCTTATAATCAGAAACGTCCCTTACCCGGCGGGCAAAACAAACGTCCGTCTTTATCGACGATAACAGGAGAATGAACAATCCCGGCAATAAAATGTTATTGGCCTTTATCTTCATTATCTTCCTCCTGTAACTTTAACAATGCCTCTTACAAAATCTTTCGCCTGTCCTTTTGTGCCGGTATACCATGTCGCCAGGGGGCCTAATATAAACGAACCTAACCATATCGGTGAACCCCAGGCTAAAAATGATGTATTGCCCGTAAGCCCGGCTAAAAGGGCAAGTGTGCTTCCAACAACGGGTGCAAGCCATAGAGCTCTATAGGTATCTGCTAAGGAAGGTTTCCTTTCCAACATTCTCTTAACCGTAGCATAGGGAGTCCACTCTTCCTTACCGCCGGTTACTGCATTCCAGATAACCTGCGCAGTCGCTACGGGCAAATAGACCAAATTCATCAAATAAACGGAAGTAGAAACTGCAGCCTGGCCCGCGCCGCGCGCCAGAAGCGCGGGATAACTTACTGCTTCATCCCCTTCACTATTTCCGCTATACGCACCCCTAAACGCTTTTTCAAATAGAGGCATTATAATATTAGGCACGCCTACAACTGCAGCCATAATACCCCAGAATAATATTTGCGAAAACTCCGGCAACATCGGAATACCCAACTGGCTGCCTAATAAACCGGTTCCCAGCCACAAATCCAGCGAAGTCGGGCCTAAAAGGTTATACAGGGTAGAAGACATAATTTCGTCTGACTGCGGGCCTAATGAGGCATTCTTTGCTCTTTCAAAATCACCCTCTAAGAGAGCAGAAATTGCCTTAAAGAAAGGATGATTAGACAAGACGTTCTTCAAGTCTCCTCTTATCCATCTCTGCGCTACAACACGCCCTACTAAATAGGTAGGTGGAGCTTCTTCTGTCATTAAGGGATTGTCCTTCCTCGTTACAAGGCGGGAACCGCTCCAGATAGCTTCCAGCGTATCATGGCTATCGGTCTCCCAGGGCATAACTTCCATATCAACGACATCGGATAAATATTTTTCAAGATTAAACGCCATCTTCCCGTATGCAGCACTTCTATCAGAAACGTCGCTGAAAACGCGTTCCCCGTATAGAACCATTCTATGCGCCCAGCTTATAATCCGCGCAAAATATGATTCATCCGGATTTGTAATATTCATCTCCGGCTGCAGCATTCCATATTCATTGCCGTGCTCCCTCAGATAAGAAAGCATCGAGATCAACTCTTTGGCAGCACCTTCATTATAGATATTCTCGGCATCTGTCTGAGCTATAAACTCAACGCGGTGGGGTATTTCAAAAGCCTTATCTCCGGACTCTCTGACAAGTACTCCGTTTACCAGGAGAAATTCCCCGTCTCCTGTTGTTACCAAGTGGCTACCCGTATTTGATATCAGACGGCCCTGGCTGTCTATCACTATATTCTCGGCGCTTATCTGGCGGTCTTGCGCGGATTCATTTAAAGATCTTAAATTACCGTCTTCATCCAAAACAAAAGTACCCGCATTAGCAATAACGCTTCCGTCCTCCCTGTTCAAGACATTGCCGTTGCTATCAATCGAAATATCCTGCCATTTGGCCAGCAAAGCCCTCTCGCGGTAGACACCGTCTTTCATATAATAGGAATTTCTTTTTGCCATAACTG
>JBFZAB010000140.1:0-15586 GCA_041309285.1 Candidatus Omnitrophota bacterium | reverse complement strand
AATTAAGGGGTAAGGAAAAGCGTAAACTTTGGCTTTGAGGATGGTAACAAAAACAGACAGCATTCAATCTCTTAATGACTATCTAAATTAAAAAACATGTTTATGGGAGGTAGCACAATTCTTATATGTCTATTCTACCAGGACATTAATATCTTTATTCTGATTTTGCTCTTCTTTACGGGGAAGAATAATCTGAATTACTTTTCCGCGGCGGTCAAATATTACGGAATAGGTTGTATCGGGTTTTTCTCCGTTACCCGTAAGGACATAAATCCAGACTTCACTTCCGTTAGCAAACTGCCTTTTTACCCTGGGAAAACCTAATTTCGCCAGGATATCTCTCTTGTCCATGCCCAGAGAAATCGTTATATTTACTTCCTTGCTGTACGTTTCATAACAGGTTAAAAAAACCGCAGACAAAAAAATAACCGCTGCAAAACCAAATATGCACCTGCGGCGGTTGTTCTTCATCATTTATTCTTGAATTAAGCCGTTGCTCCTACCTCTTCAAAGCGGTGTTCCACGAAGAGTTTTCCCAACTCAACATCGAATTGCGTACCTAAATTGTCCTCAATCTCTTTTACGGCAGATTTATGATTCATCTCGATGCGATAAGGCCGGGTCGAAGTCATTGCATCGTAAGAATCAACCAGAGAAATTACCTTTGTCTCCAGAGGAAGTTCTTCTCCACGCAATCCATCAGGATAACCTTTGCCGTCAAAACGCTCATGGTGATGTTTGACTAACGGAACTATTTCCTTAAGTATTCCCAGGGGAACAAGTATCTCCACTCCCTTTGCCGGATGCTGGCGCATTTGACACCACTCTTCTTCGTTAAACCTTGAGGGCTTATTAAGGATGGCGTCAGAAATATTTATTTTTCCTATATCGTGGACACCGCAGGCAAATTTGAGTTTATCGATTTCTCTCGCTGAAAGCCCGAGTATCTTGGCAAACTGCACCGCATACCGGGTTACTCTTTCGGAATGTCCACGGGTATATTTACACTTGGCTTCGATGGCACTGGCCAAAACCTGCAAAGTATTGAGGTAGGAATTCTGTAACCTTCCGTTTAGCTGGCTGTTTTCCAGGGCAATCGAAACCTGGGACGCCAGTATCTCAAGTAACTTTATATCCACTTCGCTAAAAACAAAGTTCACATCGGGGTCACTGATATTCAGCACTCCCCATATCCGGCTACGGCTGGCTATTGGTATACTCACAAAATTATGCGAACGGTATATTTTTTCCTCCGCCTCCCCCAGCCGAAATTTATCTTTGTTAATCTCGCTGCTGGTTATGGTCCTGCCTTTTTCAACAACCATACCCGGGATACCCTGCCCTACTTTTATTTTTACCTTATCAATGACATTTTTATCCAGACCTCTTGCCGCCTTGATAACCAAATTATGAGATTCTTCATCCAGGAGCATGAACGAACCAACTTTCGCCTTAACCGCCTCGGTCGTAGTATAGACCAGGGAACTTAAAATATCCCCCAGGTCAAAAGTGGAAGACATGGTTTTATTTATTTCATCAAGCCTGAACAACTGATGCATTCTTCGGTCGAGTTCGTGGTTGGCAAAATCCAAATCATTGAGCAATTCTTTATTTTTCTGTGTAAGCCTCTTCTCTTTTACCGCCCTTTTTACAACCGCAATAAACTTATCAACTTCGAAAGGCTTGACAATATAGTCATGGGCTCCTTCCCTCATCGCCCTGACTGCAGTCTCGAGGGAGGCAAAACCGGTAATGACAATCACGGGAATATCAGAATTTATTTCCTTTATAGAGTGAAGAAACTGTATGCCGTCCATACCCGGCATCTTGATATCGGTAAGGACCAGATCGATATTATTTTTTATTTTCTCCAGGCCCTCAAGTCCGGAATGTGCCAGCTCAACCCTGAAATTCTCGATTTCCAGAATATCCTTTATGGTATCAAGGAGTGATGGATCATCGTCAACGACTAATATCGTTCCTTTAAATTCTTCGCTCATATTAATTATATTTCTTTGGAAACCTCTGCTTTATTTTTTGTGTTTGAACTTTTCTCAGGCGCAGGAAACCTTATTGAAAAAATTGTACCCTTATTTTCGGCACTCTCAACGCTGATTGTTCCCTTGTACCTCTTGACTATTTCCTGGCTTACGGCAAGCCCCAGGCCTGCGCCGCCGGAATCTTCTTTGGTGGTAAAAAATACGTCAAATATTTTATCTATATTCTCCCTCTTTATACCGCAACCCGTGTCACCGAATTTTATAGTTACCTTGAAATCTTCATCGGTCTCTGTAGTAATCCTCAATTCCCCTCCTCTGGGCATTGCCTCCTGGGCATTGAGTATCAAATTTATAAGCACCTGCTTTATCTGGGCAGGCTCAAGGAACACAAGAGGTATATCCGAAGAATAATTTCTGACAACCTTTATTCCTCGAAGTATCAGCTCATGTTCAAAAAGAGAAACCGTTTCCTCAATAAGCTGATTCAAATCCTGAGGTATGATTTTGTCATCTTTTATACGAGAAAAATTCAGAAGCCCCATAATAATGGAGTTTGAGTGTTCAATTTCTTTTTCGATAATCTCGATGTGTTTTTTTATTTTTGCGTCGGATGGATCTACATTTTTCTTTAAATAATACGCCGATATATTCATGATACCTAGGAGATTTTTGACCTCATGAAACATCCCCGGACCGATTTTACCCAAAGATGCAAGCTTAAGGGAACTATTCAGGCTTTCCTGCATCTTGACTAATTTCTGGTTAGCTTCCTCGAGCTTTCTGTTTAGCTCTTTTTTTTCATTGCTTTGCGCGGACCGATTTAAAGCATTGTCTATTGATGCCCTGAGACTCTCTACGCTTATAGGTTTGAGCAAATAATCCGAGATACCAAGACGGGTAGCCTCTATTGCCGAATCCAGGGTGGGGTAACCGGTCATAATTATAACTGCCATAGACGGTTTTATCTTCCTTAACGCATCGATAAGTTTTATACCATCTTCTCCGGCAAGACGGATATCCGAAAGGAGCAGGTCAAAGTCAATATTAGAACATAGCTTTAATGCTTCATTATGAGTGGATGCAGTGGTAACAAGAAATCCCTCCTGCTCCAGGACATCAAACAATGCCTGGCACATATGCACTTCATCATCCACAACTAAAATTCTTTTTTTGTTCATTATTACATTCCCTGTCTGGTGTATCAATAAAATGTAACTTTATGTTTTATTTACCCTTAATGAGCATGAGCACTTCCGCACGTGTCTTCTCATTTGTTTTAAATACCCCGCGCACTGCCGAGGTTACCGTAAGTACTCCGGGCTTATTTACCCCGCGCATACTAAGACATAAATGTTCTGCCTCAACCACGACAATGACTCCCAGGGGTTTAAGCTTTTTCATTATTACCTCGGCAATAGCCGTCGTAAGTCTTTCCTGTACCTGAAGACGCTTGGATAAAATTTCAACAACTCTGACTATTTTACTTAAACCCGTAACCCGGCTGTTTCTCGGTATATAGGCAACATGCACCCGTCCATAGAAAGGAAGCAGATGATGTTCACAAACCGAATATAAGGAAATATTCTTGAGCAGGACTATCTCGTTGTGATCTTCTTCCAGGAGCACTTCCAATTCCCGCTCCGGATTCTTCAAAATCCCGCTGAAAATTTCTTCATAAAGCTCGGCTACGCGCCGCGGTGTGGCAAGGAGGTCCCGGCGCCGAGGATTCTCGCCGATTGCCTCGATAATCATGCGTACAGCCTTCTCAATTTTTTTCTTATCCATATTCGTTACCTCGCTCCTCAACATAAAATATTAAAAATCAAATATAAAAATGGCGTTGCAAAATTTAGATTTTTTAATTTTGGTTTGTATTTTTGATCTTTGCATTTTAATCTTTGAATTTATTCTAACACCAACGTCTGGGGATGCAATTTTTTAGTATAATCACGCGGCGGCTTTATCTCTTTTAAAAAAGAAAGCTTGTCTTGTTTCTTTAAATCTTCATATATAAGGATCCAGGCACAATCCTTGTTCTTATCTACTTCACATTTACCCCTGTTTTGTCCGCCACAGGGACCGTTTAAAAGACCCTTGGCACAGCGCGTAACCGGGCATATCCCGCCGGTTAATTCCAAAACGCAATTACCGCAGGCCCGGCAGTATTCAAGAAAATTCTTCCCGGTTGAATCAACGGCTCCCATAAACAGGGTATTAGTAGCGATGTGGAGAGGTTTATCCCAGCGATTGTTTGTTTTTATCGACTGCACCCCGAGCCCGCAGGCCATAACCAAAATGCTATCTGAGCTATCTATTGCCTTTTTATTCTTGGCCAGTTCTAACTTTATCTGACCCGCAACACAGGGGGCCTTAGGGATGGAGTAACCTGTAATCAAAAAACCTTCCGCCTCCAGCTTTCCTTTAAAGGATAAAACCTCTTCTTCTCCTCCTGTCTTACAGGTCGTGGAACATTCGCCGCAACCGATAATAAATAATTTCTCCCCCTTTTTGAGGTGCGCTAACAATTCCTGCCAAGGCTTGAGCTCGGATATAATCATTGTCTAAAGCATGACAACTCTTTTTAGAGTTATTGATTACAACAATTTATCGTAAATAATCAATCTCTGCAATCTGTTCTTTAATCTGGGTAATCAACGATGAAGCCCGCTAGGAGTATAACAGAATGAATTTTGGTTTACAAATAAAAAACGGAGTATTATAAAGTCTGTACTAACGCGAAATAAAAATAGCGAATCAAAAAAGTACTATTTTTTATCCTTAATCCGCATAAATACGATAATCTATGTCCGGGAAGAGATTGTCTTTATCCTCTATATATTTAAGCCAGTTTTCCTGAATGCGGTTATTCTTAATTTCTTCATAAAGCCGGCTGGTGCGATAAATATGCTCGCGCATCCTGCGGTAAACATAAGGAACAAAAGTCCCGGTTTTTAATATGAAGGCCCAGTCACTTGATTGGGCAAGCATCAGCTCGCGCGCCATCTGGTTTAAGGCACGGCGCTTTAACCCATCGACTTCTTTATGATTATTTTCATTCGCTAATTCAATCATGCGCTCGGCGGCTTTGTGGAGGTGCCGATAAATCCAATCATTGGAGCCTTCAAGCCATACTTCCGAATATCCCTTCCAGCCCCAGCTTGACATCGAAGGAGCAAGCACCTGATTTTTAGGATAAATCTCCAGGTATTTTGACGGCGTAATCAACTTTACCGTTTTCTGGTCAAAGGCTATCTTGCGGATGAGAAAATCGAGCCACTGCGGGCCCTCAAACCACCAATGTCCGTAAAGCTCGGCGTCATACGGGGAAATCACTAAAGGCTTGCGAGGATGCATTATACCATAAAGGTGTTCCAATTGCTTTTCGCGGTTGAATAAGAAATTACCGGCATGCCCTGCCGCTTTCTCGGTTGCCCAGGCAGGAACATATGGCTGCTTATCATTAGTTCTTCCGGTAATACGATAATATTTTACCCCCGTATTTATCCGTGTCCCGTCGGGATTTATATACGGGCGGATATAATCAAAATCCAGGTCGTAGCCTACGTCGCGGTAAAATTCGCGGTAGTTATAGTCTCCAGGGTATCCTTCCTCTGCGCTCCACACCGATTTTGAGGATTCAAGGTCCCTCCCAAAAGCCGCAACCCCTGATTTACAGTAACAGGGGGCATAAACTCCGTACTTAGGCCGCGGTGAACCGAATAAAATGCCGTGTGTATCGGTAAGAAAATATTTAATCCCTGCCTCTTTTAAAATCTCGTCGTCGCCCGGATTATATCCGCATTCCGGAAGCCATATTCCTCGAGGTCTGATTCCGAATAACTTCTGGTATAAATCCGCACCCACTTTTATCTGGGCCCGGACTGCCTGCCTGTGTACGGCAAGAGGAAGATAGGCATGCGTCCCGGCACAAGTGATTACTTCAAGCTTCCCCGCATCCTGAAATTTGCGGAAGGCATTAATCAGATTCATTTTATATTTATCGGCAAAAACCGAGCGGGCATTGATAAAGCGGTGGCGATACATAAGAGCAAGGTTATGGAAATCGGGCTGCCAGCGCGTACGGATTATTTCTTTTTCGGCAAGTTCAATCAGCTTATTCAGGTGTTTTAAGTATTTCTGCTGAAGATGCTCATCTGTGAGCATGGAGGCGAGCGTCGGCGTGACTGACATAGTAATGGCAAAATCGATATTTTCTTCAAGGAGGCGGTCAAAGACGTTAATCAGAGGAATATAGGTCTCGGTTATGGCTTCAAAAAGCCAATGCTCCTCTAAAAAATCTTCGTATTCGGGATGCCGCACAAAAGGAAGGTGGGCATGCAGAACTAAGGCAAGATATCCTTTTTCCATATTATAGATTAGATATCAAAAATCAAATATCAAAATGGCAATATAAAATTTTGGATTTTGATATGTGTCTTTGATTTTTACAATTTTATCTTTGATCTATTTTTTATTCGGTTTTCCGACTAACGATTGGCGTAATCTTTCGTTTATCTATGCCGTCGGCCGATACGGCCTCAACCGGTATATGCTGTGTAC
Source organism: Candidatus Omnitrophota bacterium (assembly GCA_041309285.1). Classification (GTDB taxonomy): domain Bacteria; phylum Omnitrophota; class Gorgyraeia; order DTHP01; family DTHP01; genus JBFZAB01. Next base: position 9,026 of record JBFZAB010000140.1, on the reverse strand, counting down.
CGTCGGGTAATGCAAAACGCAAGGTGAAAGTTCCATCTTTGCGCAGTTTTATAGGTTTACCCTGGACGCTGACGCGTGCATCGGGCTCAGTGGCTCCGTAGACAATCAGTTCGGTATTCACTATCATCCAAAACTTACGTTCTTTCTTTGCCTGCTCCATAAAACTAAACAGGCTCCAGGGGGCACCTGAAGAAATCTCTTCTTTAAAACGTTGGCGGAATGCCTTTTTAACCTTAAGCGGAGAGCTTCCGGAACCAAAACCTCCGGCAACCCCGAATAATTTCCAGTATTCCTCCTCGCTGCTCATCCATTCTTCGTCGGTAACATCGGACATGCCAAAACGCGGGGTTTTGACAACATTGGAACGGGCAAGCATAAAAAATCTATTGTCCGGGGTAAGAAGTCCTATATCCACGCACCAACTCCTGTTGGGTTTACCTACGTCAACATACCAGTTATCCACATCGCCGTGCAAGCCTATATCAAAATAAGAGTGGGCGTTATTACCATTAAAGATTATATCCGTAACATCATAGACCCTGAGGATCGTCTTAGAACGATTAAATGTTTCGTTGCCTATTTTCTTGCGCATCTCATCGAGTTTTTTAGAACTTATTTCCCAGTAGGAATATAACCACCAGGGGTCACGAACCATAAGAACGATGTGGTTATCTCCGTATCCTTTGGGAAATATAAATTCTTCCTCGTGCGGAGCAGCTGAAACCTTTGATGGGCTTTCTTTTTTCTCTGGGGAAAACGTTTGAGGCTGAGGAACCGGAGCTTCCCAATAAGGGCGGGGCTCTCTTTCCCTGGTAATTCTTCCCTCTTTTGGAGCCATGGATTTAATCTTTTTACCTGCGCGACGGGAAAACACCCTTTTTACTTTTTCCATAAGCACTTTGGGCGCTTTTTTCCTAGCAGGAGCTTTATTCCTTGCCTTCCTTTTGTCCAAGGCATTGTATCTTTTTACAATACTGCCAACAAGCTGGTCTTTAGTATATCCATAGCGGCCAATAACTTTAAGTTTTTTGGCCAACTCAAGAAGTTCATCTTTGGTCATTTTAGCTAAATCTTTTTTTTCCATAAAAACCACCTCCTTAAATGAGCAGATAACCTACGGAGTATAAGCGACGTAAGTTATAGCGAAGCGTCTGCGCCTGCCTGCCGGCAGGTAAGAATTGAACCCCGCACCTTTTATTTATTCTAATTATTTTATTATTACTTTTAAACACTTAAATACTAAAAAGGTGCGGGATAAACTCGGACAGATAAGTTATGTCGCCCAATTTTAAAAGCCACATAACTTATGTTCTCATTTATGTTAAGCTATTTGTAGGATAATAGCAAGGGAAAAAATATCAGGATTTTGCCAGGGATATAAGCAGGGGAAAGATTTCTTTTCCCATGAGTTTCCCCAGACTTCCTTTTGAAGCTTGATTTTCCGAGAAGGTCTGACTATTGTCGCTGGCTACCCCCGCGCCCCAAATCAAAATCGGGACGGGGTCGGCGGAATGCGCCTTGAGGATACAAGGGGTTGAGTGGTCCGCGGTAATGGCTATGATTGTTTCTTCGCTATTAATTCCGGATAACAAATTACCAAAATAGAATTTATCAATTGCCTCTATACTTGCTTTTTTCTTTATAGCGTCTCCGTCATGGGCCGGCTCATCCGGACCTTTGAGATGAATATACAGTCCATCGTAATCTTTGATGGCTGTAAGAGTTTTCTTCGCCCTGAGTAAATAGTCCGCCTCTAAATTTCCCGAAGGTAAAGGCAAATCGATAATCTGCATTCCGGTAAGCAGGGCTATTCCTTTTTCTACCGGCATCTCCACAAAACATCCCATATTCAGTCCAAATTTTTCTTTCATGGAGGGAAATTTCGGCAACTTATTACCGGCGTCACGGGTAAGAATTATATTCCCGGGCATTTTACCCTGTTTTATCCTGTTTTTATTTACAACCGCTTCTTTCAAAACTTCGCGGCTCTTTGACATAAATTCATTGGTTAAGCTTGCGGCCCTTACCGCCTCCGGGGAATTATCTTCCGGGATACACTCCTGGACAAAATTCTCAAACTCCTCCTTGGCCACTCCAAAAACCCCTTCTTTTCCGTAGGCAGGATCGGTATTAGTAACGTTGGCGGAAAGTTTTCCCTTTTTGCTTTTTATCAAAAGAACGCCACGATGGCCAATGGTATTTCTAAAAATAACTTCAGCATCAGTCAGCTTAACTTTTGCGTTTATTTCTTTAGCCAGTTCCGCAGCCTCAGGTGTCGTTAGATTTCTTCCCACCCTGCGGTCAATTATCTCATCCCCTTCTCCGGTTGTGGCAAAATTAACCCGGTAGGCCAAATCACCTTCTTTTATATCCATACCCTCGGCAAAACACTCCAGAGGGCCCCGGCCGGTATAAAATTTATGAGCATCGTAACCCAAAATACTTATTACCGCAACATCCGACTCGGGGGCAATATCTTTTCCTACGGTATAAACCAGGCCCGTTTTACCGGCTTCGGCCAGACGTTTCATATTCGGAATTTCTGCTGCCTCAAGCGGGGTCTTGCCGGAAAGAGCCGGATGCGGCCGGTCGCCTAAACCATCCAGAACAACGTAAAGAATTTTTTTCATAATATCTATCCCAGGAATAAAAGAAAAACAGGGGGAATTTTTTCCCGCCCTAAATTTATCTGTGTAATCTATCTTTTATCTGCGTAATCAGCTTTTTAGCACTTTGAGTACCCGCAGGACTCGCACTTAACACAACCCTCTTCGTGCTTTAAGGAAGCTCCACAATCGGGACATACCCCTACGACGTTCCCCATGCGGTGATGCAGCGAAGAGGTTTCCCATTTTTCGTCTCTATGTAAAGGCATCTGTTTTACCTTGGTATCTGCGGATTTAGTTTTAGGTAAGGCGCGCCTGCGCTCTAAAGCGCGGGCAATAGCATCAGCACAGGAGAATATGCGTGTTCCGCCCTGCTCCCAGGAAGGAGAAGGACAACGAATTCCTTTAAGCTGTTCGATAATCAGTTTGGAATCAAGGCCCGAACGCAAAGCCAGGGAAACTAAACGTCCGATTGCCTCAAGCTGGGAACCGGCACAACCTCCGGATTTCCCCATCTGCATGAAGACCTCAAAGGGAAGCCCTTTATCGTCTTCGTTTACGGTAATATAGAGGTTGCCGCAACCGGTGGAAATCTTCGTGGTTGTCCCGCAGGTTACCTCCGGCCGGGGAAGCGGAGAAAGCAGCACCGAAGATGTTTCTTCTTCTTTCTTTTCTTCTTTCTTAGTAGAAATATTTAAGACCTGTTCCTCGCGGCTCTTATCGCGGTATATGGTTATACCTTTACATCCCAGCTGATGGGCAAGAATATAAACTTTTTTCACATCGTCAACGGTAGAATGATGCGGGAAATTAACCGTTTTGGAAACTGCGTTATGGGTATATTTCTGAAATTCCGCCTGCATGCGAATATGCCACTCGGGAGTAATATCGTGTGAGGTTATAAAAACTCTTCTTACATCCTCGGGCACCTCTACAAGCGTATGACAGGAGCCTTTCTCGGCAATTTTCTCCATCAACTCTCGGGAATAAAATCCGCGCTCTTTAGCTACTTTTTCAAAATAAGGATTTATTTCAAGTAGTTTATCGTTATCCATCACATGCCTGGTATAGGCAAGGGCAAATAGCGGTTCTATTCCGCTGGAGGCACCGGCAATTATACTGATAGTTCCGGTAGGAGCAACGGTGGTTAATGTGGCATTGCGGATTTTTTTACCGCCTTCAACATCATATATGCTGCCGGAAAAGGCAGGAAAAGCACCGCGCTCCTCTGCCAAGCTATGAGATTTATCTTCCGCCTCTTTTAATATAAAAGACATCACCTGTGAGGCAAGCTCAATTGCCTCTTCTGAATTATAAGAAACCCCCAGACGAACCAGCATGTCCGCCCATCCCATTACTCCCAGGCCAATTTTACGTGTAAGCTTGGTTTTCTGTTCTATCTGAGACAGGGGGAATTTGTTGGAATCAATGACATTATCCAGGAAATGCACCGCCACGTGCGTAACGGTTTTTAATCTCTCCCAGTTTATTGCAGGTCTTCCTTCCGAAAAGTCCACCATCTTATCCAGGTTTATAGAGCCGAGATTGCAGGACTCATATGGAAGTAATACCTGTTCGCCGCAGGGGTTCGTCGCTTCATATCTTCCCAGATTCGGCGTGGGATTAAAGTCATTCATCTTATCGATAAATATAATGCCGGGTTCGCCGTTCTTCCAGGCCATCTTTACGATCAAATCGAAGACTTCCCTTGCGGGCAGTTTCTTTACCGGTTTTCCTGTACGCGGGTCTATTAGATTATATTCTTCTCCGTTTTCAACACAGCGCATAAAATCTTCGGTCAGGGTAACGGAAATGTTGAAGTTGGTTATTTCCTTATCATCCTGCTTACAGGTAATAAATTCCAAGATATCGGGATGGTCAACGCGCAAAATTCCCATATTTGCCCCGCGCCGGGTGCCACCCTGCTTTATGGCCTGAGTTGCGGAGTTAAACACCTTCATAAAGGAGACCGGACCGCTTGAGATACCGCCAGTAGTTTTCACCGAGCTGTTTTTCGGGCGAAGTTTGGAAAAATCAAAACCCGTACCTCCGCCTGTCTTATGTATTAAGGCCGTGGCTTTAATTGCCTCAAAGATACTATCCACGGAATCTTCGACCGGCAGGACAAAGCAGGCGCTAAGTTGACCCAAATCTTTCCCCGCGTTCATTAAGGTAGGCGAGTTGGGAACAAACTCGCAGTTATTCATCACATCGTAGAATGTCTTTGTCAAATTCTGGATATCCTGTTCGCTTTTTCCGTAAGCTTTATCCGCCGAGGCAATGTAATTGGCTACCCGCAAAAACATCTGAAGAGGCGTTTCTATCACCTTGCCTGTTTCGTCTTTACTAAGATATCTTCTTTCCAAAACTTTTAGAGCGTTGTCCGTTAGTTGGGGCTCTGTATATTCCATAGCTGGCTTCTCCTCGATTGGATGGTTGAAAGTTTTGGTTGGATTTTACCCATTAAGAGATACCGCAAAAGCTTTTTCTTGTCAAGGACAAAATACAATATATTGTACTTGAGTAGATGCTCACGCACGAGCAATTGTGTTATAACGAAACAACCTACCCTTTAAGATAACTTCGATTTCTTAGCGGACTACTGGTAACTAGGGGCGGGAAATGAAGGTTCATTAAAAACTTAGCGCGTCAAGAAAACAATGGTGGTTCGACTTTTTTATTTATGAATGCTGTTTGCTCCGCGCCCTAAATAAACATTTCCGCTAAACACCTTGCATTCTATACCAACCGTATTTTGTTTGTCAAGCCCGATTTTTAATTTCATTTTTCTCTTCTATTTAGTATAATGATTCGAGCAATCTTAATAAAAATAAGAGGTCTTATTTATGAGAAAAAAAAGAGTTGCGGTTATAGGCGCAGGTAAACTTGGCTCAATACATGCCCGGATTTATTCTCAACTTAAAGAGGTAGATCTCGTCGGCATATGTGATATCGATGGCCGCAGGGCAAAGGAAGTCGCCAATAACCTCGGCACAGTATTTTTTACCGACTACCGCAATCTATTTGATAAAGTAGATGGCGTAAGTATAGCCGTTCCCACCGTACTCCATTACAAAATAGGCAAAGAATTTTTATCGAGAGGCATAAATTGTCTGATAGAAAAACCCATCACGGCTGATTTAAAAGAAGCGCGTAAGTTGCTTACTCTTGCCGGTAAGAAAAAATGTATCCTCCAGGTTGGCCATATCGAACGCTTTAATCCGGTACTAAAGGCAATAGCCGATATCTCGGGGACCCCGCGTTTTATCGAATGCCACCGCCTGGGGCAATTTTCCCCACGAGTCAAGGATGTCGGAGTAGTCCTTGATTTAATGATACACGACATTGATATTATATTAACTCTAATAAAATCAAAAATAAAATCTCTTGATGCCATCGGAATAAAGGTACTCACAAAACACGAGGATATCGCTAACGCGCGCATTAAATTTGTAAACGGCGCAATATGTAATTTAACGGCCAGCCGCGTATCCGACGAGAAGATGCGAAAAATCCGCATCTTTAAAGAAAAAGCTTACGCCTCTCTTGACTACTCCCAACAGGAGGCAGTAATTTATAGAAAAATAAAGCATCAAATTATACAAAAAACAATCCCTGTAAAAAAAGAAGAACCTTTAAAAGCAGAGTTAATCTCTTTTATCCGCTGCATCAAAACAGAAAATAAGCCCCTTGTTTCCGGCCAAGAAGCTTATAAAGCGCTTGAGCTTGCCTTTCTGATACTTGATAAAATCCATGGGAAAAAATAAGAATATCTTTATCATTGCGGGAGAGGCCTCCGGCGATCTCCACGGCGCTCATTTAGTTGATGCGCTTAAGAGAATTGATTCAAATTTAAATTTTTACGGTGCCGGCGGTCATCTTATGCAAAAAGCAGGAGTTAATTTATACTATAACCTTGCGGATATATCCGTTGTGGGCTTCTGGGAAGTTATTAGAAACTTAAAGAAATTTAAATTTATATTCAAACTGCTCTGTAAAAAATTAGATGAGCTAAATCCCGACGCCGTAATCTTAATTGATTATCCGGGATTTAACCTGCGCTTTGCCGAAGAGGTAAAAAAAAGAAATGTGAAATTAATTTACTATATAAGCCCTCAAATATGGGCCTGGGGAAAAAAAAGGATTGAATTAATAAAAAAATGCGTGAATAAGATGCTGGTTATCTTTAAGTTTGAAGAGGAACTCTATAAGTCTTGCGGCGTAGATGCCGCTTTTATCGGGCATCCTCTGCTCGATATTGTCAAGCCTTCATCTACAAAGTCGGAAATTATTGAGGATTTGAATTTTTCCCCGGAGAAAAAAACTATCGCCCTGCTTCCTGGTTCCCGCGAAGCCGAAGTTAAAAGACATCTTCCCTTGATGATAAAAACGGCAAAGATTATTCAAAAAAGATTGCCTGATACACAATTTATTCTTTCCCGGTCTCCCTCTCTTCCTCAAAATCTTTTCCAATCCTGTATTACGCATTATGCCTGCCTTGCCGACAGGCAGGCATTAAACATTAAACAGTTAGATAACAGCTACGACTGTATCAATGCGGCAGATTTCGTCCTGGTCGCTTCCGGAACGGCAACCCTTGAAACGGCAATCCTGGAAAAACCGATGGCAATTATTTATAAAACATCTTTTCTTACCTGGATAATCGCAAAGTCCCAAATAAAAATTCCCTACATAGGCTTGGTCAATGTGGTTCTGGGAAAGAAGGCTGTCCCGGAATTTTTGCAATATTCTACACGTCCCAAAGAAATAGCAAAGACCGTTTTATATTTATTAAATGACCAAGGAAAATTAGATGATATAAAAAAGAGTTTTTTAGAGTTAAGGGAAATTTTGGGAAAGGGCGGGGCAAGCGAGAATGCTGCCCGGATAATCCTAGAGTTTATTTAAATGAACTACTGCAATCTACAATCTTACCGGTATACCTTTCTTCTTCAAATACAGCTTTGCTTCTTTAATAGAATACTCGCCATAATGAAATATAGAGGCAGCAAGAACTGCATCTGCCTTGGCAATTTTAAAAGCATCATATAAATGTTCGAGTACTCCGGCACCGCCTGAAGCAATTACAGGAACTCTCACTGTCTCGGAAATATTTTTCGTCAACTCCAGGTCATACCCTAATTTCGTTCCGTCACGATCCATGCTGGTAAGTAAAATTTCTCCTGCTCCCAAATCACATGCCTTTTTCGCCCATTCTATTGCGTTTAACCCTGTGGGTATGCGCCCACCATTGACATATACTTCCCAATTTAGCTTGTGGCTTATGGCTTGTCGCTTGTCGCTTGATTTGGCATCAATCGCCACTACAATACACTGGCTACCAAATTCTTCTACCGCTTCCTTAATCAATCCGGAATTTTTAACTGCAGCTGTATTTATTGAGACCTTGTCCGTACCGGAACGCAAAAGTAGGCGTATATCCTCAAGGCTCCTGATACCTCCACCTACGGTCAGGGGAATAAAAATTTGCTCTGCCGTACGCTTGATGACTTCGATAATAGGCGAACGTTTTTCAAAGCTGGCGGTAATATCTAAAAAAACAAGTTCATCCGCACCTTGGCTGTCATAGGCAGCAGCCTGGATTACCGGATCACCCGCATCTTTAAGATTAATAAAATTTATGCCCTTAACTACCCGCCCATCCTTTACGTCTAAACAAGGAATTATGCGCTTGGTAAGCATTATCACCTCTTTGTACTCGTTAAGAAACCAGATACCAGTTAACAGAAACCAGAAATCTTAACAAAATTCTTTAGGACACGCAGTCCTGATTCCTGGCTTTTTTCGGGATGAAATTGCACTCCGAAGACATTATCTTTTCGGACAACCGAAGGGAACTTTATTCCATAATCCGTCATCGCATACACTACACTTTTTTCTTCCGGAATAACATAATAGGAGTGCACAAAATAAAAATAGGAACCATTTGGCATATTTTTTAAGATATCAACTTTTGACTTTTGACTTTTGACTTTTGACTTTGCGTTGTTCCACCCCATATGCGGAATTTTTAGTTTTTGGGGAAAACTTTTCACCTCGCCATCAATAATCCCCAGGCCTTTGTGCAGACCGTGTTCGTAGCTCCTGGTAAATAATAACTGCATCCCCAGACAGATTCCCAGAAAGGGCTTACCTTGCTTTATCTCTTTAAGTAAAGTAGAAATAATTCCTAACTCTCCAAGACGCACCATGCCTTGTCCAAAGGCACCCACCCCGGGAAGAATTATGGCCTCGGATTTTTTAAGGTCTTCTACCCTCGAGGTAACCAGGACTTTCGCTCCGACCTTCTCAAAGGCCTTGGCTACGCTTCTTAAGTTTCCCATTTTATAGTCAATTATCGCAATCATATGGGCTATATTAACAAAACCCGCTTCTCTATTCAACTAATTTTGAAGCTTC
>JBFZAB010000139.1:0-2877 GCA_041309285.1 Candidatus Omnitrophota bacterium | reverse complement strand
CCTTTTGACCGCGAGGGAAGTATAAAAGAGCCGGTCAAGTCGATTTCTGGCCCGATCAAAATAGCCATATTTTTCTCTCCCAAATGTCATGCCTGCCGCGAGATAAAAGAGGAACTACTTCCCGGATTGGCTGATAAATACAAAAATAAAATTGAGATTTCCCACCACAACATTGATGAAGAAGCTGAATTTAGGTTTCTTTTAGAATTGGAGGAGAAAAACGGTAGCCTGGAAAGAGGTTCTATCCCTAAGATATTTGTGGGCGAAAGTATGCTGGTTGGTTCAATACAGATTCGCGAAAATTTAGAAAAAATAATAGAGGGATATTTATACGGAAAAGTCGCTTATCGCGCTTCAGTTAAGTCCGAGTCCGTGTCTAAAGAGCAGCCTGATAGAATAATAAACTTGTTTAAGACTTTCAAAGCGGGAACCATCTGCTGGGCAGGGCTTATTGACGGAATAAATCCCTGCGCCTTTACCAGCCTTATATTTTTCCTTACTTTCTTGAGCTTTTCCGGATACCGCCGGCGCGAGGTTTTTTACATCGGGTTTTTCTTTATTTTAAGTTCCTACCTGACCTATTTTCTACTTGGGTTGGGGTTATTTAAGTTTATGATGAAACTTAAGGCCTATGCGGTTTTGGCCGAATTCTTTTACCTTGCCGTTATGATATTGGTATTCATCCTGGGTTTATTCAGTCTCTACGATTTCTTTGTTTTTAAGAAGACCGGAAAGACAGAAGATATAAAATTAAAACTTCCTCATGCCTTAAGGCAGAGAATTCAGTCGCTTATCGGCAAGGGTTACCGTCAGGATGCCCAAGAAAGTAGTAATGGGGAAAAACCGCGCAAAACTCTATTCAGGTTGGGCGCTTTAGCTTTTGCGGTCGGATTTTTAGTTTCGATATTGGAATCAGTCTGCACGGGGCAGGTTTATTTTCCCACGATCGCCTTTATTACCCGGGTGCCTGTCCTAAGAGCCAAGGCAATATCTTACCTTTTTCTCTATAACCTCATGTTTATTATCCCGCTTCTGGTTATATTTTTCTTAACCTTGGCCGGACTTACCTCGGAGGGCTTTTCCCGTCTGTGCCGTCGCCATTTAGCCAAGATTAAATTTTTAACCGCCATCTTTTTCCTAAGCCTATTTTTTCTCCTACTCAAACTGCGTTAGATAACCCATAGCAAAACGTTTTTCTTCCATCACAAAACTGACAATTTTTCTCTATTACAGAGTGTGTTGTAAATCCCGCCTTACCTCAATTTTTTAATGAAAAATAGAATTTATCGTGGTAGTATTAATACAATAAGAATGGAGAGTTGACTTGGCTAAATTCGTCTATAAGGCAAAAGAAGGGCCGGACAGGATTGCAGAAGGAGTGATGGAGGCGGAGAGCCGCGGCGAGGTAATAGACAGGCTGCAGTCGATGGGCTATTTCCCCGTTAGCGTCCTTGAAGAAAATAGCCTTAATATGGATGAGGGCTCGGAGTTAATTGCCGCAAAATTCAGGATTTCCCGGCGCGACCTGGTTATCTTTACCCGCCAGTTATCTGACCTGATTGATTCGGGGCTTCCCTTGTTTAAGGCGCTGAACCTTATTGAGTCTCAGACGGAAAATTCTCACCTGCGCCGCTTGCTTCTTAATTTGACCTCCGACATAAAAGAAGGAAAGAAGTTTTCGGATACGCTGTCTAAATTCCCCGAGGTTTTTTCGGGGTTTTTTATTGCCCTGATAAAAGCAGGAGAGGTGGGGGGAATGTTGGACAAGGTTCTTTTAAGGCTTGCCGATTATTTAGAGAGAGAAGAGGAATTAACAGGAAAGGTGCGTGCTGCCCTTGCCTATCCTGTGTTTATGGCAGCCGTGGGGGCGGCGACCGTATTTATCTTGATGACTTTTGTTATGCCGCGTCTGGTCACGATGTTTAAGGGAATTGGACAGAGCTTGCCCCTACCTACCTTGCTCCTGATTAATATAAGCAGTTTTCTTTCCCGTTTCTGGTGGCTCGTTTTGGCTGCCCTTGCCTTTATTTTCTTCGGAATAAAAAGGCGCCTCAATACGCAGGAAGGCAAGATGTTATTTGACCAAATCAGACTGAATATTCCTTTTTTCGGTGGTTTGATAAAAAAGTCCGAGATTGCTCGTTTCGGAAGGACCCTTTCTACTCTCCTGGGTAACGGCGTTCCGATGATTGCATCCCTTGATACAGTTATGCCGGTTATAGATAACGTTTTAATCAAGAAAGATATTGAACGCGCAAGAAATGATGTGCGCGACGGAATTTCTCTGTCCAAAACAATTGCCAAGAGCCCGTATTTTCCCGCTATAGTTTCCAATATGATTGCTGTTGGTGAGGAAAGCGGTAGTGTGGAGCGTTCTTTACTTAAAGTTTCCGAATCTTTTGAAAGGGAAACGGAACGCATTATCAAAGTAGTTACTTCATTGATTGAGCCGGTGATTATTCTGGTCATGGGCTCAATAGTCGGCTTTATCGTTATTTCTATGCTTCTTCCTATATTCCAGATAAATTTGGTGGCTTGGTGAGTCGCGAATTACCGCGAATCGGAATTCTAATTACCGCGAATAAAAACATTTGTTGTAATTTGCGTATAAAATGATTTAACTTAAACCATACCAGAGGCAGAAGAAATTATTAGGATGTTTAAGGATCACGCAATTCTCTTAAATAGTTGTAAACTGTTGACTATGGTCTGAGGACTTATAGTCTTAACCTGTGAGGTTTAAAATGCGAAAAGGTTTTACGCTGGTTGAGCTGATGCTGGTTGTGATTATTATCGGTATTTTGGTAGGCATGGTTGTTCCGCGCCTTACGGGACGTTCCCAGGAAGCGCGCGTTGCAGCCGCAAAGGCAGACATTT
>JBFZAB010000138.1:0-4485 GCA_041309285.1 Candidatus Omnitrophota bacterium | reverse complement strand
CGTAAAGACAGTATTTTTCATCAAAGCTTCCCGCCCGTTATTCCAGATACCCGCCTTGGAACATAATTCCCTGATGAGTATTAGAAACAAAACCGCAAAAATAGAAAAAAACTGGGATACGGTTTTATGTTTCCCTTCCTTGGCAGCGGCAATAACTATTCCCCCTGCTGCACATAATAGCCTGATTCCGGTAATCAATAACTCCCGGCTTAAGATTATAATTATCATCCAGGCAGGCATAAGCTTAAGCTCCACGAAGGCAAGAAATGCCGCGAGTACCAGGATTTTGTCGGCAATGGGATCCATGAGCTTGCCGAAGTTGGTAATTAAATTTCTTTTTCTGGCAATACGACCGTCGAAATAATCCGTGAGGGCAGCCAGCATAAAGAAAAATATTGCCAGTGCCTTGGCTATAACGCCGGGATAAAAAATGCAGCACATAAAGACAAAAGTAAGGAACAATCTCGATATGGTTAGCTTATTGGGTAGATTCATGCGCTTATGATTATAAAGATTTTAAAGATAGATTACGTAGATTATCCCAAATTTTAAGATTATTATACTTCTAGACCCTCTCAGCCAATAAATCGTATTCCCAGGTATCGGTTATCCTGGCATTTATTAAATCTCCCTCTTGGATACCCTTATCTTTTATTATAACCGAACCATCCACCTCGGGAGCATCAAATTCGGTGCGCCCAAGATAGGTATTATCGCTGTCGGGGAGTTTCTCGTCAACAAGAACTTTTAAATTCTTTCCAACGTAGCCTTGAAGAATTTCGCGGGAAATTTCCCTTTGTACCTCAAGAAGAATATCATAGCGCTCTTTTTTAACTTTCTCGGGCACCTGATCTTTAAAACCTGATGCCGGGGTATTTTCTTCGCAAGAATACATAAATGCACCCAGGTGTTCAAATTTTATCTCTTTTACAAATTCAAGAAGCTCATTAAAGTCCCTGTCACTTTCTCCCGGGAAACCTATAATAAAAGATGTTCTCAAAGATATATCTGGTATTTTTTTTCTTAAAAGATATATCAATTCGCAAATCTTCTTTTTGCTAACCTTGCGGTTCATTTTCTTTAATATACCGTCCGATATGTGTTGGAGAGGCAAATCTAGATAACGGCAGATATGGCAAGAGGAACCTATCGTCTCGACTAGTTCTCTCGAAAAATGTGCGGGGTGTGTATAGAGAAGTCTGATCCAGGTTATTTTTTTTATTTGATCCAGCTCTTTTAATAAATCCACTAAGCGAGCCCTGCCATACAAATCACGCCCGTACATAGTCGTATCTTGCGCCACCAGATTTATTTCTTTTAAGATCCCGCTTTGAGCCAGGGTAATAACTTCTTTCTTTATTTCTTCAATAGGGCGAGACCTTAAACGTCCGCGTATAGCGGGAATGCTGCAATAGGAACAAAAATTATTGCACCCCTCAGAAACTTTTACATAGGCATAATGCGTCGGCGTAAGCAGATGGCGCCGGATATCATGCCGGATATCATGGTATGCGGGCTTTATGTGTGAGGTAACTTCAGAATATTTAATACCCTTTTTTCTACTTTTTAACAGGGCATCGATATGTCGCCACCCCTCTACTCCCATAAAATCATCGACTTCTTTTAAGTCCTGCCTTAACTCATGCATATACCGCTCTGGGAGGCATCCGGAAACCACCAGCCTTTTTATATATCCTGCCTTCTTAAGCTTGATCAGGCCAAATATTTCGTCAATAGATTCCTCTTTGGCTTCCTTTATAAAAGCACAGGTATTTATTACGGCAATATCGACGTCACGAGGTTCGTTTTTTATGGCAAAACCTCTTTTTTTCAGGGCCCCCAGTATCAACTCCGAATCCACAAGATTCTTCGGACAACCCAGACTCAAGAGATAAACTTTCGGTTTTTTCATATAAAACAAATAGTGGATAATTATCCCGAAATTTGGATTAGACCCTTCCTTAAAATGTATTAGGTAAGGTCTATCCTTTCTGAAAAATATCTACGGTATTTATTCAACCGACCCTCAGGGGGCAAATTTTGTCTGTGAAACGTAAATATTCCCAGAGATTATAAAACACTTCGTGTTAGGTAAAATTTGGGATTAAAATTAAACCCCACACCCTTATTTATATCCTGTCTAAATGTGTGGATGTGGGGTAAAATGTATTAAGCTTCTAGGGTACAGCGTTTATTCCTTTGTTGTTTATAACTACGCCTCTTTTTACTCCCGAACCCAGACTCGCCATTTTTCTTCCATTAACATACAGGACTACATTAGCCGACTCACTAATTGAGAGTTCAAAATTATCCTTAGCCTTCCAGGATTCTTCCGTCCCTCCTTGCAGGATATGTTGAAAAACAACTTCTCCGTCGGATTTAACCTCAAGCCAGGTATCTTTTCTGGCAGATATCCTTAATGCGAGGCCTTCGTTTTTAGTTAAAGCTTGATCATGTGATTTCGGTTGTAGAACCACCGGGGTTTTATTTATTCTGTTGGTAGACGGCTTTTTAATCTTAGTTTCGACCCTCGCTGAATTCTTTTTTTTACTTGCACCGTGAATCATTGCGTTAAATAAAACTAATAAAATAAAAAATCCGGCAAGAATTCCCGCAAACCTGATAAATGTTATTATTTTTATTCCGGTAAATGCCTTTTCTTTACTTGCGATATTTAATATCTGCGGCGGCACCTGCGGGACAAGGCTGGTATATTGATTCAGGATACCGGCGCTTTCAAGCCCCAAGAATTCGCAATATTTTTTTATGAAACCTTTTGTATATAAAGCGCCCGGGAGGCTGTCGAATTCCTCCTCTTCCAGCGCCTTGAGTACTTTTATATGGATTTTGGTGGCCTTCGATACTTCTTCAAGAGAAAATTTTTTATTCTCTCTTGTTTTTTTTAAAGTTTCTCCTATCCCGGACATATCAGGCGCCCTTACTTTCTTTTACGTCTTTCTGTTCTAACAATATTTCTCTGGGTTTCGAACCGCGATACGGACCGACAATGCCTTCATCTTCCATCATATCGATAAGTCTAGCGGCACGCGTAAAACCCAGGCGCAATCTCCTCTGAAGTATAGAAGCGGAGGCTTGACCGCTTTCCATGATAACCTTTACTGCCTCGTCATACATTTCATCCTTCTCAAGCGAAAAACTGCTAAATTTTTTTTCCTGTTCTTTCAACAGGCCCTCGTTATATTCGGGCTGAGCCTGGCTTTTTAAGAAAGCTACCGTCCTCTCGATTTCTTTATCTGATACCAGACTACCCTGCGCGCGTACGGGCTTGGATGTTCCCGGCTTCAAGAAAAGCATGTCTCCCTTGCCGAGAAGCTTATCTGCTCCGTTCATATCCAGAACTGTCCGGGAATCTACTTTGGAGGCTACCTGAAATGAAATACGAGCAGGAAAATTTGCTTTGATTACACCCGTAACTACATCGACCGAAGGCCTCTGGGTTGCCAATATGAGGTGTATTCCCACAGCGCGCGACAATTGTGCCAAGCGCGTAATAGCCTCCTCTATATCACGGGAGGAAACAAGCATAAGGTCTGCCAATTCGTCTATTAGAACAACTATATACGGAAGTTTCTTTCCGGGGATAAAACGGTGCGGGGATCCGGTATTCGTTTCATCGTTATTCATCTCTTCCTCGGAAAGCTTAAATCCCGATTCCGTCTTATCGTTGTAAGCCCCGATATTGCGCACGCCAACTTTTGCCAGAAGTTTGTAACGCGCCTCCATCTCCTCTACCAGCCAGCCAAGCGCAGAACAGGTTTTTTTCGCATCGGTCACGACGGGGCAAATAAGATGCGGCAGCCCGTTAAACATAGCTAATTCCACCATCTTGGGGTCTATCAATAACAGCCTTAATTCTTCCGGTGTCGAACGTGAAAGGAGGCTCATAATTATGGCATTAACACAAACGGTTTTCCCTGAACCGGTAGCTCCGGCAATCAAGAGGTGCGGCATATCATCAAGGTCGCTGATTAAAGGATTACCCGCAATATCCTTACCCAGCGCTATTGCAATCTTTGATTTTGTATCGGAGAATTCCTTGGATTCCAGCAATTCTTTTAAATAAACAATGGTAGACGTGGAATTAGGAACTTCTACCCCTACTGTCCCCCGCCCCGGCAAAGGAGCTACCACACGCACGCTGGAGGCTTTCATCACTAAAGCTATGTCATCGCTAAGGGAGGAAATCTTGTTAATTTTCACTCCCGGGGCCGGTTGAAGCTCATAGAGAGTAACTACCGGTCCGCGCTCGACCCGGACAACCTTGGCCTCGATACTAAAATCGCGCAGGGTATCCTCTAATATGCGCGAGATGATTTCTAAATCCTCTTTGATCTTACGCTCCTCTATAGGCGGCGGAGAATCCAAAAGAGAAAGAGGGGGAAGTTTAAAATCCTGCGGCTTAGGAGTTCCGGAAATAAAATCCTTTGCCTGGGAATCATTCGTCTTTAGGGCTGCAGTTTCCTG
>JBFZAB010000137.1:0-4732 GCA_041309285.1 Candidatus Omnitrophota bacterium | reverse complement strand
ATCAGATTATTATAGAAATATATATTATGTACGGAGACCAGCCTTAAACCTAAAATCTCTCCGGAGTTAAAAAGATGCCTTATATATGCTCGAGTATAATTCTTACAGGCAAAACAACCGCAGTTTTCGTCTATGGGAGAAAAATCGTCTTTGAATTTTGCGTTCCTTAAAACCAGCCGGCCACTATAAGTAAAGGCGGTTCCGTTTCGCCCGTTACGCGTGGGAATCACACAGTCAAAAATATCATACCCGGAAGAAACCGCCTCGATTAAATCCTCAGGATTCCCCACGCCCATTAAATAGCGCGGCCTGTCGGAAGGAAGTAACCCGGCAACATTTGAGCTCACTTCATACATAAGTTCCCGGGGTTCGCCTACACTCACCCCGCCAACCGCATAGCCGTCAAATCCGATTTCTACCAATCTTTCTGCACATTCTTTGCGCAAGTCCGGATAGGTGGCACCCTGAACAATGCCAAACAATAACTGCTTATGGCTAATAGCCAATGGCTGGGAGCTGAAGGCTTCCTTCGAGCGATATGCCCAATTAAGCGTCCTTTTCATGGCAACGCGCGCATGGTCTTTCTCGCAGGGATAATGCACACATTCATCAAGGGGCATAATTACATCCGAACCCAAAACATCCTTTTGAAACCTGATAACCTCCTCGGGGCTAAAGAAATATTTTGTCCCGTCGATATGCGATTGGAATTTTACTCCTTCATCGCTAACCTTCCTTAAATCCGACAGACTTAAAACCTGATATCCTCCACTATCGGTAAGTATCGGCTTGGGCCAGGACATAAACTTATGTAGGCCCCTCGCCTTTTTAATTATCTCTTCGCCCGGACGCAAATACAGGTGATAGGCATTGGCCAAAATCATCTCTATCCCGCAGTCAAATAAATCCTGGGTTGAGAGGGTCTTAACCGTTGCCTGCGTTCCCACCGGAAGAAATATGGGAGTGTTAATTTCTCCGTGGGGAGTTATTAATTTAGTCAGCCGCGCTTTACTTGATTTGTCTTTATGAAATAATTTAAAAGTTTCCATTATATTTGTATAAAAATATTACCCTATATAATCAGCATGGCATCACCGTAAGAATAAAAACGGTACTCTTCTTTAATTGCCTCCTGGTATGCCTTCTTCCAGATATCAAAACCGCAAAAAGCAGAAATCAGCATTAAAAGTGTGGACTTGGGAAAATGGAAATTTGTCAGAAGCATGTCGGTTAATTTGAAATCATAAGGAGGGTATATATAAAGATCAGTATAACCTTTAAGCTCTGTATAATGTTTAATGTTTGATGTGTAATGCCGGGCTACGGTTTCGAGCACCCGGCAAGAGGTTGTACCCACGGCTACAACTTTTTTATTTCTTCTCTTGGCTTCGCTGATAATGCGCGCCGCATCCTCCGGAAAGTCAAAATACTCTTTATACATCTTATGCTCTTCAATATTCTCTTCTTTTACCGGCTTAAAGGTTGCATAATTTACATTTAGTGTACAATAAGAAATGTTCACTTTCCCCTCGCGAATATGAGAAAGAAGTTCCGGGGTAAAATGCAGTCCGGCGGTAGGCGCGGCTACTGCACCTTCGTTACGAGCATAAACCGTTTGATATCTCGTTTTATCCGATTCCAAGGCCCTTCTTTTTATATAAGGCGGAAGGGGAATTTCCCCTGTTTTTTCAAGGAGTTCCTTCAGGTTTCCGGAACCCTCAAACTTTAAGACTGCAAAACCCTCGTTATCTCTTTCTACCAAATGCGCGCGCAGGGTATTGCCGTTAAAAATGATGCCGTCGCCGGAATAAAATTTTCTTGCCGGATTTAATAATGTTTTAAATGTTCCCTCTTCTATTTTTTCAAGCAAAAATACTTCAACTTTTCCGCCGGTTTTCTCTCTGGAGCCGAATAATCTTGCGGGAATAACTTTAGCGTCATTTAGGACAAGGGCATCGCCTTCTTTAAAGTACTCGGCTATATCACTAAACCTTCTGTGGGTAATTTTCCCTGAGGCGCGTTCCAGGACAAGGAGTCGCGAGGCATCGCGGTTCTCAAGGGGAAACTGCGCAATTAATTCTTTGGGTAGGCTATAGTCAAATTCGGAAATCTTCATATTCAATGAGCACATCGGTTACGGAGCAATAGCGACGTAACTGATAGGTGCGAATTGAACCCAGCCCTAATTTTGGCTTCTCAGAGACTCTTTGAGCCAATTCTTAAGACGGGTTCTGGTTTGACCACAATGTCTTAGTTTCCTTTCCCTTTCTCTATCATCCAACTCCGACAAAGATACCCCGTAATAAATTAAAGCCCACTCACTCCAAAATTAGAGCTGGGTAAAATTCAGCCATACAACTTATGCTCACTCACGCTCCATAAGTTGTGGCTTCATTTTATCTCCGTCCCCGGATAATAAAACTTCAAAATATCTTCTACTTTATATCCTCTTAGGGCCATAAAATATGCCCCCCACTGACACAAGCCTACACCATGTCCCCAACCATAACCTTTAAATATTACTCTATCACCATCAACTGTTACATTAAAGTTGGTACTGCGCATAATCCGCGGGTCCATTATCTGGCGGAAATCTTTGGCGGAGATATTGATCTCACCGCTATCGGTCATAATATTTAATGTCTTGAGGCGGCCGCTCGGATTTCTGTCTTTCGGTATAAGGGAAATAATTTTGGAGAAATCTCTATAACCACCGCGCGCAAATTTCTCCATCATTTCCTCAAGGCTTAAAGAATTTTCCCATCGGTAATGCGGCGATAAACGGCAAAAGTTGCACTTTACGCTTTTAAGGGGAGCGAGTTCTGTATTCCAGAGCTCACTGGCATCTTCGGTGTAACCGCCGCAGGTGGCGTGAAAATAAGCCGGCAGTAATTTACCCTCATAAATAAGAACTTCACCGCGGGTTAAATCTACTGCCCTTGTGGTGCGATATTTCTCGGAAGTCTTTCCCCCATAAACCTGGGAGTAGAAATCGGAAGTCAAATCAAAATCTTTTGTTTCATTTATTGATTTTTGATAGAGGGCATAAGTCCGCGAGGCAATTGCCTGCGCTTTTAATGCCTCAATGGGCCAGCGGGGAGAAACTTCGTGATAAAGAACTCCGTAGAGATAATCCTCAAGCCCTACATGATTAATTAGAAGAAGCCTTGTGTCCTTTGTCCTGATAATATCTATTTCTCCCCTATATATCCGGTCATTTATCAGAATAAATACATCTTTACCGGGTTCTATTTTAGCGCCAAAAAAATTGCAGGGGTTTTTACCTATCTTTATTCCTTCAGGGGTAGGGAAAACGTTCACAGATTTAAGGAACGACCCGGACTCAATCAGCTCTTCATTCTGGAGGTTTTTTATTTCATACGGTCCCTTAATGGAGAGCTTGACTGAAGGATAATTATTTATTAATGCAACCCTTAAGACGGGCTGAAGAGGCTGGTTCCCGGAGATAGATATATCCGTTATACTTAAAATTAAAAAAGATATGATGAGTATTTTCTTCATCAAAAGTAGTCATTTAATACGCCTGGTTATAATCCAGAACAAAACGCTCAGAATAACACTTATTATTATTGATGTAGAAATAGGAAAATAAAGAGTAAAATTCTTTTTCTGAATTAATATGTCACCGGGAAGCCTGCCGAACCAGTTAATCTTTGTACCGACAATAAAGATAAACCCGAGTAGGATAAAAAATAGCCCTATTCCGATTAAAACCTTGCCGAACATATTAACTCCCATATTTATCACCGAAACCTATTTCCTTCCTGCCTTCACTTCTTCCTGGCGCTCAACCCGGCTATATATACAACCGCAGTATTTCTGGCGGTAAAGCCCCATTTCCCTCGCCATACTTTGAGAATCGCGGAAGCCTTCGCGAAAATCTCTGTAGAAAAAACCTATTCCCTCTTCCCGGGATATATTCTCGCCTATTTCTCTGATTTTGGCCTGATCCTGATAAGGACTGATGAGAAGCGTGGTAGTAAAACAGTCAAATTTGTTTTCTCGGGCAAATAAAGCCGTCTTTCTTAATCTTAAAGTCCAGCAGGTAAGACAGCGCTTTCCTTTTTCCATAGATGGCTCTGTCTTATCAAAGAAATCCTCCGGGCTATAATCATTGAAATTTACTTTAAATAAATTTTTCCGGGAAAATTCATACACCGCTTCTCTTCTTCTATCAAACTCCTCTTCGGGGTGGATATTGGGATTATAAAAGAAACCGTCTACCGCAAAACCCTCTTCATTTAATTTCTGAAAGGGATAAATTCCACAAGGCCCGCAGCAAATATGTAATAACAATCTCTTCATTTTAGGAATAATATCAAAAATTAAAAATAAAATATACAATATACAAACCAAAATGTAAAAATTTACCTAAGTTATAAAACTTTGATATGTGTTTTTGATTTTTTATATTTTATTTTTGATTTTATTTAAAGGAGTTCTCTCTGCGCTTCTCTATTATATGCGAGACCAAAATGTTCATACGCAATCCGGGTCGCTTCCCGTCCGCGCGCGGTTCTTTTCAAGAAACCGACTTTTAAAAGATAGGGTTCAACTATATCGATAATCGTGTCAGGCTCTTCGTTTAAAGTAGCAGCGAGGGATTCAATACCCACCGGACCACCCTGATGCGAATCTATTATTGCCCTTAAAACGCGGGCGTCTAAAGAATCAAGCCCCATTTTATCAATACCTAATATCTCGAGAGCCT
>JBFZAB010000136.1:0-3721 GCA_041309285.1 Candidatus Omnitrophota bacterium | reverse complement strand
AATAATCCTATGACACTAGCCAGTAGTGACCCTAATAGTTGGGCAGATTCCGCTCCTATATGGAATGATCGGACTCCTTACCGCTTCTGGTTGCTGGAAATGGCACCCCGGGTTGTTCCGGCTATTGAAGAGGAGTTTGCTATTCTTACTCAGGTAATTGAGCAATTGGGAAGAGAAAATTTTGACTTGACTAAAGAGCCGGATATCAGGTTACTCTATAACTATGGTTATATAGTAAGTGAAGGAAAGGATGTTGCGAAAGAGCCCGTTGTGGCACAAGCGCCGATAGCGACTCCTGTAGTTACTCCAGCAGCGCAGACGCCAGCTCCCGCAGTAGTAGCATCGACACCAGAAGCTCCAGTTGCGCCGCCAGCCCAAACAGCCGCAGCAGCGACAGCAACTGTTCCGGAGTCATCTCCGGTAACAGCGCCGGAGCCTGTAGTAACCGATACTACACCTCCGGCAACTACGGTTGCCTCTTCTGGCGATATTGGCAGCTTGCTTGCCAGTGTCTGGGGCTTAAGTGGAGATCAACTTACCAAAACGCAGCAGTATTTTGATGCTGCCTTGAACAAGGTTCAGAGGGAAATTACAGATTTCTTTACATTCCGTTCCGAATCAAGGCAATTTGCCCAACTCGCCTTAAATAGGATAATTATGGAACTTGGCCAGAGAGTGGGAGCCGGTCTTTGGGTGGAAATAAATAATGAAGTTTATACCGACTCTTATACCCATTATTCCGGGGAAGACGGGAGATATTGGGATTTTGTCGGTATATTCATCGATAGATTAGGCAAAGAGCTTAGTGACCAGTTTGAAGAAAACTTAGGAGAAACAGAAGTAAGAACGAGAGAAATAAATGAAGCTTTCGGTTCTCTGCTGGACGGGGCGATGGCTAAAACCTTAAAGGCAGGTTACTACATTAATCGCAATACCGCAAATGCGAAGCATATGAAATTTACGGAGATAATGGGTGCCATAAAGGCTGCTATAGCCGGTGCCGATGTTACGAATCCGGTAGCTGCTCAATCTACTGCTTCGATAACTACAGCTTCAGCGCAGACTGCTACGACTGCAACACAAACTGCAACAGTAGCGCAATCTATAACTGCTGATGCAACAAAATCTTTGGCGAGTGGAGAAAGTTCAGTAAGAGTTTATTCCGCACAATCGCCGACAAACCAAAGCACTGCAACAGTAGCGGCATCGGCATCAGGCAGACAGAGAGCACAAGAGCACAAGAGCACAGGAACACAAGTGGCTGCTACACCGACCGTAAAGGCCAAACCTGCCCCAAGAACACAAGAACGCAGGAGCGCAAGTGTACAAACCGCGGTTAGCTGGGAAACTTATAAGGCGCCTAAATATAATTCTACGGTTACACCGAGAGAAAGTATTGCTGAACGTGTTGCGCATTATCAAGGCACGGAAAGAACCGCACAAAAGTATAATAAAAGATTTAATTCTACGGTGCGTTTTTGGGAAATCCAGGTATTTAACCCGTTAAGAAATATTTTCCGGGATAGCCGCAGGGCATTTACGGCAACGGATATGATGATGTTTGCCTTTAATTCACAATTTGGAACATTGCCGGAGATGACGAGTAAAGGAGCGAGTATTTGGAATAATGCGCAAGTTGCAAATAATAATGCACCTTTGGCCGGAACACTGGTTTCAGATTGGGCAGCAAGGATTATAAGTAATGCGCGTTTTTCTCAAGATGGCTGGCAAGATTCTTTAATGAGTACTATTGAATAATCAAATAAGTACTTCCGGTCGAAAGTTGATTTATATTTCTCCTGGTAGAACCAATGTATGCGACAGCTAAAGTGTGATTTATATTTTAACTTATGTAATAATGAGGTTTAATATCAGATTACAAATAGGTGAATAAGGCTAAAATCAGGTTAAAAATAAGATAAAAAATAGTAAATAAATACTTGACGAAATGCTGAAAGTATGTTATAATTACCATGAAAGATGAGGAAAAGCTTAAAACCTTATTTAACACCTCGGGTATGTAGTTATGTATGTAAAAGAACAGGGGTGTTTAGAATAGATGAGTCTATAGTCTTAAAACAGAGTCTAATCTAAAGATAATTGTTCGGAGAACTAAAGGAGAGGAGGAGGTAAAATGAAAAAGTTTCTTGGTATAATCGGTTGCTTGGCGGTATTAGGGTTTTTTGCGAATCAGACTCTCTGGGCAGAGAGCACGGCGAACATCCATAATAATGAGCCGCGCGGAATAACGATCATAAAATATTTACAGGGAATGTTATATTTAGCTGATGTTCTTGTAGATACAGGCTCAGTTAATTTTGATAAGAACCTTTATACTGTTAATGCTGACCCAAACACCTATGGGGTTACCACAGATAAATTAAATACGTTTATTAGCAATACAGTAAATAATACCGCTATTACCACTGAAGATGATATTCGCCTTGCGGTAGAAGGATTCTTACAGTCCGGCGAATTTAAAAATAACTTATGGGGGGCTATAACAGCTAAAATTGAAGGGGACGTAAAACTGGTCTTGATTCCAGCACTGGTAGAATTGTACGGGGTTGGCCAGAATAATTTTAATAACAACGATACGTATAAGGGTATCTTAGAAGCAATCGTGAATTTGGTGAAGAAGGGAGATACCCCGAGCGATATAGTTTGGGAGATCACAAATCTTAAAATTCCCTTAAAGGACAAAATAGGAGACTATATCAAGACATATACCGGCGAAGATTTAGATTTGACTGATTCCAGCCATGCGGGGCTCCTTTCGTTTTTCAGCGAATATGCGTTTAGTTTGGCAATCTCTCCGGAAAAGGCGGGATATACGTTGTCAGGAACCAGTGATGAGCAGGTGGTGGCGGAGGTTAAGGCTATTGTGGAAGGCTATCTTCAAAACCAGATGGACTTAGTGGCAGTTGTGGGAGAAAATATATTCAATTACAGCAACAAAAGTATCAATATCTTTGATTCTAACGAGTCAACCATAATTTCTTATCTGGCGGCTTTGATGCTTCCGACTGAAAAAGGCGGCAAGGGTTTTAGCGCAGCGGACGTAACCACTCTTGCAGGTAAATTTAGTGAAAAGCTTACCGATACCAGAGCGCAGATTAGTACGGCCCTTACAGGCGCTGGTTTGCAGGGCGTTAGCCAGAATGTAGTTAACAAACTGGCGGTTATGGTTATATCGGGGATGCTAAAGAATTGGGAACAGGATGCCTTTAAGGGTGCAATAGCGAACAGGAGCGATTCGGATAAAAAAGATTTTTATAGCCGGATTAATTTAGCGGAACGCGAATTTACCAAATTAAGCTTCATTAATAAAACGAAAGTCTCCGCAGGCGATTTGGACGGGATAACAAATGCCTTTTTCAGCGGGAACGACTATAGCTCTTCCCTGGCCTGGTTTACAGATAAGGACACAGGGTTCATCAGGGCTATGGCTGATATAAAGGATGCCTTTTCAACTCTTAAAGGTTCAGCAATTGATGTGAATAATCCAAAGCACGAAGAGATTCTTATACAGTATGCATCTTTGGTGAAGTTTTTTATGGATTCACCTGAATTCAAAAAGGGTTATACCAGTGCCCTGAATGAGGTAAAAAACACAATCGGCAATCTGCTTACGGACCCCTTTGCAGTGGCTTCGTTGCCGGATACAACCTATTCATGCATTCCGCCCAAGAATGAAAATAGCGAAGGGCCTATATTTAAC
>JBFZAB010000135.1:0-3104 GCA_041309285.1 Candidatus Omnitrophota bacterium | reverse complement strand
CTTATAAATATTATCCCCGAAGAATTCATTTACCTAAAAACGGCTATTAAAGAAATACACGGGCGAAAAGATTTAATCCGCCTTTCGCCTCATCAGAAAAAAAATATCCTTGGCACACTTTCTTTAAGATACTTTCCGCATGAAAAAAACTGTCTAGAAATTATCAGGTTTGCCTTAAAAATAAAATGTGAAAATCCGGAAAGAAATTAATGTTGCCTCGTTCTGGTACGGAGGTAAAACAGCGGAAGTAAGATTATTCCGGCAAAAAAACCCCCTATGTGGCCCCACCAGGCTGTACCTCTACCAACCGTCGTATCCCTGATTATGGCCCCACCTATCCCGGATAACAGCTGAAAGGCTATCCACAGACCAAGAAAGAAAAAGGCCGGGACTTTTATTACGCGCAGGAAATAAAAAAATGGGACAAGGGTCAGAATTTTTGCCTTGGGGAAGAAAACAAGATACGCTCCCAACACGCCTGATATCGCCCCGCTTGCCCCGATTGTAGGAATGGCTGAACGGGATTGCATCAATATATGAGTCAGGGAAGCAATAACTCCGCAAGAAAGATAAAATATCAGAAATTTAAAATGCCCGAGTTTATCTTCGATATTATTTCCGAATATCCAGAGATAAAGCATATTTCCCGCAAGGTGTAATAAATCTCCGTGTAAAAAGATAGAACTGAAAAGACTGATAAACTGCGCTAGATTAAACGAGTTTATAAAATCATAAGGTATTACGGAAAACTTGCGGATTATTTTTTCTAAAACACCCCGGGAGAAAAGTTCATAGATAAAGGCAAAGGAATTTATAAAAATCAAGAAGATGGTGATAAAGGGGAAATTTCGGGTCGGATTTTCATCACGTAAAGGAATCACAGCAAAAAATAAAAATTTAAAACTAGGTAGTTAGGAACAATTCTTTCAACAACAACCTTAGCCTCTTTAACCTTCTGGATAATCGCTTTCATCTTTTTATAATTTGTAATCAGTAATTTTATTTCAGTTACTGGTTACTAAATTCTGCCGGATTTATAACTCTACTTCATCGCCCACTGCCGGCATATATACATCTTTTAATCCTAAGCTTTTTATTTCTTCGGCCAATGCCTCAGATTGGTCAAGCTCACCGTGGACAACAAAAACCTTCTTAAGCGAATTTTTCGTCTTTTTTACATAATTAAGCAGGTCGTCTTTATCTGCGTGCCCGCTGAAGGCATTCATTACCGCTATTTCGGCTCTAAGTTCGTATTCTTCACCAAATATTTTAATCTTTTTTTCTTTCTCGACAATTTTTCTTCCCAGGGTATCCTGGGCCATGTAACCCACAATAAGTATGGTGTTCTTGGGATTTTCAACGTTGTGCCTTAGATGATGTAGAATACGCCCGCTCTCACACATGCCGGAAGCAGATATTATTATCGCCGGTTTTTTAAAATTGTTTAGGTTTTTGGATTCTTCAGTTGATCGACTATAGCTTAAATTTTCAAAACCGAACGGGTCACGCCCCATAAGAATCATATTGTTTGTCTTACCGTCAAAACACTCGGGATGAAGGCGGAAGATGTCAGTAATATTTATCGCCAGAGGGCTGTCCACATAAACGGGTATCTGAGGTATGCGCTGTTTGGTCCATAGCTCGCTTAGACACCAGATTATTTCCTGGGTACGCTCTAAGGCAAAGGCAGGAATAATTATTTTTCCTTTTCTTTTAAAAGTGCGGTTTACTATATCTGCCAGCTCATTTTGTGCTTCGCTAAAATCTTCATGTTTTCTTCCTCCATAGGTAGATTCAATAATCATATAGTCGAGGTCCGGGATAAATTCGGGGTCTTTCAGAAAAGGCAGACCCTTTCTTCCCAGGTCCACAATATAGCCTATTCTCTTGGGATGAAGAGATCCTTCTGTAACTTCCAGCAGGGTCAGCGCCGAGCCTAATACGTGTCCGGCATCAAAAAATTCAACCTTCAACTCCTGGCTTAAGCTAAAAACTTTATGATAACTTTCTCCAACAAAAAAACCAAGCGCAGCTTCGGCATCTTTCAGGGTATATAATGGGCTAATAAGGGGCAATTTCTTTCTTTTCAATTTTTTATTAAGAAATTCGGTATCCTTTTCCTGAATATAAGCGGAATCTCTTAACATTGCGGTAGCTAAATCGTAAGTGGCCAAGGTCGAGTAGACGGATTTATCAAACCCCATCTTTACCAGGGTGGGAATATTTCCGCTGTGATCGATATGGGCATGTGAAAGTATTAAAGCGCTGACTGTATCCAAGGCTACCTGAGGATTTTCATTTATCAGACGGGCTTCCTGACGCCGCCCCTGAAAGATTCCGCTGTCCAAAAGAAAGGATTTACCTTTTATCCCGATAAGGTGTTGGGACCCGGTTACTGTACGCACTCCTCCTAAAAATTTTATTTTCATCTTTAATGAGCACACCACTTAACGAACGAAAACGAAGCCAAGTGATTTGTGCGAATTAGTTGCCACGGGCGAAGCCCGCGTAACTCTGTCCTGATGGCATTAGACCCATCATAGAAATATATTTTCTGTTAAGGGTCGGGTTATTTTAATATAATTACCGAAATAATTCTTCCGGCTGAATCCCCTTCATGGCGATAAGAAAAGAATTTATCTCTATGACAGGCACTGCATATCCCTGAATCAATAATATTTTTCTCCTTAACACCTAAAAACTCCAATTGTTTAACATTTGTCGCTATCGGGTCAAGAAAGAGTTTGTCTTCTCTTTTCTCAATATATCCGGGGAAATGTTCTAATAAATCCGCCTTGACTTCAAAACAACATCTCCTTATCCCGGGGCCTATGGCTACTTTTAAATATTCCGGTTCGGTAAGGAATTTTTCTTTCATCATTTCTATACAATTCTTGACTATGCCCAGGCCACTACTGCGCCAACCGGCATGGACAATTCCCACTGCGGTGTGTTTGGGGTCGTATAGAAAAAGAGAAAGGCAATCCGCGGTAAATACACCCAGGGCAATGTGGGGCTCAGAAGCAATTAAGGCATCACAAGAAAAAGGCTTCTTTCTATTACTTTCATTTACCAGATCCGCTTTTCCCTTATGTTCCTGATGG
>JBFZAB010000134.1:0-3335 GCA_041309285.1 Candidatus Omnitrophota bacterium | reverse complement strand
TATCGGAAAAATTCACGGCGTAACCGAAGGAATGAATTTTGATATTTACGATGGCGAAGTAAACATCGGCTCGGTAAAAGTAAAAGAAGCAAGGGAAAGATTGGCCGCGGCCCAGATGATAAAAGTTTCTCCCGGGAAAAGAATTAAAAACGGGGCGACGGCTAAATACTCCCCGTAATAATCAAAAGATAAGCCTTTTTAGCTTAACCCGGTTTTCCTGCCCGAGAAACAGTTATAATTTTGCTAATCTCTGTAGGCGTTAGTGAGTTACTAAGTGTTTATGTTATAACGATAAATGCAGGTTTTTATAAATGAAATTTAAAGCTTGACAAAGTCGCAATATTTTGCTATAAAACTAACTTGTAAAGGCGAATTTATCCCCTCCGCAAAACCCTCGGTCTTCAGGCTAGGGATAAGAATTGATGCAGTATGTTTTTGCTTCGGGGAGGGAGCCTTTAAATTACGGGATCTCCACCACAATATAAAGGGCTAAGGAGAAGGAAGGGGATACCATAAATAGTGAGTAAAAGAATATTAGCGCTCGTTCTTATCTTTTGTCTATTTATCTGCGGCTGCGGTAGAAAAGAAGTTAAGAGTTCGGTTCCCGTAATCAGGGTTGCTTTCTGGGGTACTCCGGAAGAAGTAGAGATTATTCAAGACATAATCGAACCCTGGCAGAAAGAGCACCCCGAGATAAAAGTTGAATTAGAACACACGCCTTTCAGCGGTTATGTCAGTAAAATACTTACCCGTATTGCCGGAGGGTCTGCGCCGGATGTAATTTGTACCGAAGCAAATCTGTTCGTTAATTTCTGGGGTAAAGATATATTTTTAGACCTTAATCCTTTTCTTGCCAAAGAGAGTGTCTTTTCTCTAAATGAATTTTTTCCCGAAGTGGTTAAGCGTTTTACCGTAAACGGCAAAGTTTACGGCATACCGCGCGATACCGCTCCCTATGCCTGCGTATATTACAATAAGAAACTTTTTGACGCAAAGGGGGTGAGTTATCCCACGGACGACTGGACGTGGGCAGAACTTCTTGAAAAAGCCAAGGCGCTTACCCAATTTGACGGACAGGGGCGCATGGTTCAATACGGCTTCTATACCTGGGCCTGGCAGAATTTTATTTATTCCAACGGCGGCTCTCTGGTAGATAGCGTCAGTAAGCCTACCAGGTGTCTGATGGATTCCCATCGAGCCTTGGAAGGATTGGAATTTTACGTAGACTTAATACATAAATACAAAGTTTCTCCCACCCCATCGGCCTTGATTAATTTAGGGATGGGTGTACAGATGATGTTTATGACCGGAAGACTGGCGATGTTGGGCTCGGGTGTATGGGAGACTCCGATATTAAGAAAACAGGAAAATTTTGACTGGGATGTAGTAATGTTTCCCAAAGGCCCGGGTGGCGTACGCGGTTTTGGCACAGGCGGCTCTGCGTATACGATATTAAAAACAACCAAACATCCTGAAGAAGCATGGGAAGTCCTTAAGGCCTTGACCTCGGAGCCCGCGCAGATTATTCTTGCGGATTCCGGGCTTGCCCAGCCCGCAAATAGAAGTATTGCCGAGGGTGTGCATTTTGCGCTGGATAACAGGCCTCCCAAAAATAAGAAGATGCTTAATGAAGCGGTTAAGTACGTTGCCTATGACCCTTTTCATCCCCGTTGGAGAGAAATAAACGAGCTCTTCATAGTTCCCGAATTTGACCTTATCTTTAACGGGCAGGAACCGGTTAAAGAGGGTATTTCTAAAATTGTCCCCAATATAAACCGCATATTGCTGGAGAAATAATTCCGTAAAATTTTTTGGCAGTAAAACATCTCTTTAGGCCTACGAAGCGTAAAGAGACAAAAAGGAGGTGGATGATGGCTGATGAAATTTTTGATGAGGATATAAGAACGGATCGCGAAAGAAAGAATTTGGCAATATTGGATTTAATTCGCCGCCGCGGCCCGATTACGCGCACCGAGATTTCCAAAGAGACTGAACTTAATATCGTTACCGTTTCCAATTACATCAACAGTTATATACAGAAAGGCCTTGTAGTTGAAGGCGGGCTTGATGTATCCAGCGGCGGGCGCCGCCCGGTTATGGTCGA
Source organism: Candidatus Omnitrophota bacterium (assembly GCA_041309285.1). GTDB lineage: Bacteria > Omnitrophota > Gorgyraeia > DTHP01 > DTHP01 > JBFZAB01. The sequence goes on along the minus strand of JBFZAB010000134.1, from coordinate 1,231 downwards.
GCTTAATCCTAAAGCCGGCTTTGTCGTCGGGGTGGGTCTCGACCTCTTTAACGTTATAGGAGTATTGACTGACCTGCAGGCGAATGTTATGGTGAAGGTTAAAAAAACGCGCCCTGCCGGTTCCGAAGATATGTTCATTGATACGTTGGTAGATCTGATTGATGAATTGATAAAAAAATCCGAGCTTGAAAACGGAAAGATTAAGGGCTTGGGCGTGGGTATTCCCGGTATAGTTGACCGCCGCGTGGGAACGATACGCTGGCCGAATCAGATGGGAAGTATATACATCTCAACCTTGAAGGGTCTCTTGGAACAAAAATTCGGTATCCCGGCATTCATAGAGAACGATGCTACGGTTGCCGCCTGCGGTGAGCGTGAATTCGAGCTTGAGTCCGGCGTGCAAAATCTCCTGTATATGTATTCGGGGGTCGGCTCAGGAATGATTATCAACGGGCAGATTTACCGCGGGGCGAGCGGTTGTGCCGGAGAGTTGGGAATAGCCAATTTGACCGAGGAAGAAAATGGGAAATGGGAAGGTTTAGGCAGATGGGAAGCTGATCTCGGTATAACCAAGAAAGCGAAAACACTGGCCAAAAAATCAGAGAAATCAAAAATTCTGGAGCTTGCCAACGGCGATATCAATAACATAACCATGAGGACCGTAATCGACGCTGCCAAGGAAGGCGATAGTGTTGCGATAAAATTAATCGAGGAGGCGGGGGTAGAGTTGGGCATGCGCATTGCCTATTTAGTCAATTTCCTTAATCCGGAAGTTCTGGTTATAGGCGGTGGTATAGAAAGAGCCGGAGCTGTTTTGCTCGATGCCATTAAGCGCACTGTAAGGGCCAAGACGTTTGAAGAAATGGCTAACGTTGTGCGCATAGTGCCTACGCAATTGGGAGAGGATTCCGTGGCCATGGGTGCGGTGAGTCTGGTTATACAGGAAATATTTACTCACGTTTTGATATAACCTTAGAAGCTGGTAAGAAGAAAACAGATTCTTCCTATAAAACGATCAACTCCTAATTTCCTGATGGATTTGGAAGGATTAAAAAATATACTAAGGGGCAATGTAGTAGTTCTAGGTATGGGGAGCCCCTTGAAGGGGGATTAAGGGGCGGGTTCCCTGCTTGCCATTCGGTTAAACGATAAATTGAGATTTCACGTTTTTGATTCCGGGACAGTCACCGAGGGTTTTCTCGCCAAAATAATTTATTCTTCTACCGATGAT
>JBFZAB010000133.1:0-3022 GCA_041309285.1 Candidatus Omnitrophota bacterium | reverse complement strand
GTTTTCTGATTTCTATATATCCGGTAGATGTATCGATAAGTGCATCCTTAAGAGAATCTAAACAGTCTTTTATAACCCTGCGGCATAACTGTTTAAGCTGAGCAACCTTAATAGAATCGATCAAGTCTTCGAGACGCGGTTTATTTATCTCAATTGTTTTATGTTCGGACAGGCTAAAGACTCGGGGCCTGAATCTGAGTTTCTTTATGCCGTCTTCGCTGTTCAATTCATACTCGTAGAGCTCAATGTCAGCCGTATTAACGTAAGTAAGCTTTCTGGTAAAATCTTCGCTGAAACGCGTGGAAATAAGCATTATGCGGGGCGCGATGGTAATATCGATATTTTCTTTGTTATACTTATGCGCTACCGAATTTATATTATGCATAATCCAGTCAAAATGTTCCAAGGCGCGCAGTATTACCGCCTCATTCTCTTCATACTCCATCTCAATAATCGTCAGCTGGCCCAGCATATCTACGGCCAGAATATCCAGGGTCTGTTTGGTTATAATAAGCCCACGGTCTATAATCCGGAGCCCGCGTTCTAAATTGGTAATACCATCTACAAGCAGGCCGATAATGGAACTTTTTGAGAGGGTGGCTTTATTATTACCGTTTTCCTTAACGGGAAAAATCTTGTTCATCATTCCGGATAATTTCTTTTCTTCTTTAATTTTTATAACCTGCTGTTATTTTCTTCAATGCTATATTTAGAATAACTACCACACGGAAAAAATAGCGAAAGCCAAAAGCCGGAAAACAAATAATCATCCGCTTATTTTAAAATCTGTTTTCGCCCTCATAAGAAGAAGAGTGCATTCATGATATATATCCTGCCCCTCACTAAAACGATGTATTTTCTCAAAAACCTTATTGGAAAGCTTGGAGATATCCCAACTGCGATATTGACTGATGGTTTCCTTAATTCGCTCTATTCCGAATTCCTCACCGTTCTTATTCTTTAATTCAACGATACCCTTAGTAAAGGCAACTATTAAATCCCCCTTATTAAATTCTATTACCTGGTCGCTGAATAAAACATTCTTTGCCACTCCCAGAGGTGTAGGATTGCCTGCCCCGTAAATCTCGAGCCCGGAATCCGCGCTTCTTGCCAGTATAAAAGGTTCCTCGCCCGCGCTGGCAAAACTCAAAAGCCCCTGAGCAATATCTATCTCAAAATATGTACAGGTAGCATACATAGCGTCGGCTCCCTCGGGAAATATGGCATTATTTACGGCATTTAATATTGCCCTCGGCCTTTTATGAAGCGGGGCCTGTAATCTAAATTCGTTTAAGGTCTTTATCAGGTAATTGACCGTTTTTAAATTCTTCCCGGGGGCATTACCTATAATAACGGAGAACCTACCGTTATCCAATTCAAGCGTATCGTAAAAATCACCTTCCGCTTCGCGCGGCAAATTTTTCTTCACAATCAGTTCAAATCCTTCGTTGGAGAAAGTATTTCTGACCAGGGTTTCTGCCTTAAGCCTGCGGGCAAGCTCGCGGCGCCTCTCCTCCAATCTAACTTCCAATTCTTCCCCGTAACGATAAACTGTTATCCCAAAAAAAACAATCAGCGTTGCAACCAGCGGCAAAAAAGTATCTATCCAGATCCCGGCAAAAGAAAACGTAAAATATGAAACCAGTATATAGAAAATAAGTACCCCTGCCAGAATAGCAGTACGCCTTAAGAAGTTAAATCTTATAAAGACAAGAACCGAAATAATAACTGAAACCAAAAGCAATAAAACATTAAATAATCTCCCCGGGCTGCGGATAAAATTAGACGAAATAATATTTTCCAGCATATTAAGCCTTATATATGAGGCACTATATACACCCTTAGGCGTAATATGCGATTTAACTTTAGAAGGAACGGATGAGCCTATAAGGCAGATTTTATCTTTAAACTTAGCAAAATCCACCGCTGGATTCTCTTTGCGCGAGGCAAGGAAGGCCGAGAAAGCAACATCAAAATATGAATACTCCTTTATTCTGCTTGCAAATTCCTTATTGTACAATATAAGGGACGAATCTTTCTCGGATAAGGGTATGAAAATTTCCCTATCATGACCTATGTGAATCTGTTTTCCTTTAACGGAAAAGCCTCTCTCCGGAAACCCGAGATAAGCCATGGCCATATTAAGCACAAGCGACGGATAATATATATTATCTCTTTTGAAAGCAAGATTTATACTCCTTACTTTATTATTTCTATCTACAACCAGGTCGGGATAATCAAAAGTATCTGCCCAAAAAACCGGCGTCTTCGAGGCGGCGGATTTAAACATGTACTGATGATTTATCTCTTGGGTAGACTCCGCAAGCGTCGGATCAATTCCTATAACCTTGACACCGAGCCCGCTTAAAAAATTAACCAGGTAAGCCAGCCAGTCCTTGCCCCAGGGCCAGAACCCGTCCCCTTTTACCTCTTCTTCGATTCTTAAATATATGATGTCCTCGGTAGATGCCTTCTGGGGACCAAAGTTCATGAATAAGTCATAAATACAATATTCGCAACGCGAATTAAGCCTGGTAGCGGAAACAATAACGAGAAACAGGAATATCACAGAGTAAACCAAAAAAAGCTTTTTCTTCCACTCTGTACTCTTTATTTTCATATAATAGCCCTCCTTTAACCCAGATCTTTAATATAACAGGACCGGGTTAAATATTTTTGGTACATCCGCACATTCTCTATTTACGTCTTATGGTATAAAAATCGGCATTGACGTTTAAGACAATACGCTTCACGACGTAGCTGTCGAATGTGTCCATAATCCCAAGAATTAGGATAATCTTACTTCCGTCCAAAGAAAACGTATCATATATCATATTGATTTGTCAAGTTTTAAAAAAGATTTGATTAATCTAGAAACCGCAGACGATTTTAGATGTTTTATAACGTATTTTGAACAAAAAAGGGCAAAACGCGGAGTTTATTTGATAATGAACAACTCTCGGTTTCGATAAAGGAAGGAAATGCCTGATATTAAGGTTAAGGACGTAGTTATAAAGAAAAA
>JBFZAB010000132.1:0-6214 GCA_041309285.1 Candidatus Omnitrophota bacterium | reverse complement strand
AAGAGGCTATTCGAGACGGCTGGTTTCATACCGGCGACATAGGGAAAATTGATTCTCACGGATTCCTTTATATTCTGGGAAGGGAAAAGAATGTTATTGTGAGGGAATCAGGTTTAAAGGTTTATCCGGAAGAAATAGAAGAAGAAATGCTCAAAATACCTTTAATCCGTGACGCCTGTATCGTCGGAAAAAGAGAGCCGGGTTCTCTCGAAGAATTAGTTTATGCCCTGATTGTTCCCGATGAGGAATATATGGGGTTGAAATTATCCGATGATAAAGATAAGATGAGTGAACTTATCTCTGTACGGATAAAAGAATTGAATTCACGCCTTGCGGCGTATAAACACATCCATGCCTTCGAGCTTAGAGATGATTTGCCCAAGACTGCGACCAAAAAGGTGAAGAAAGAGTTGGTTAAAGAAACTCTGTATAAACACTTTGGATAAGATGAGAAAATTCTTTACGCTAATTTGCAGAGATTTATGGGGTAAGGGATTATTAAGGAATTTCTTAATAATAGTTTTGCTCGGGATACCTGCCTTTGCTCAGGCTTTCACCAACGAACCAAACGGTTTTGGGGGATTAAGCTGGGGACAAAGCCTGGAAGAATTAGAAGATATTGCCATTTTTAAAAAAGAAAATTTTTTCAAATATGGCTACCGCAGGGATGAAGAATACAACTGGTGGAAGGTTTTGGAATTAGAAAAAATCGTTTACTGTTTTTACCGAAATGCGTTATTTGCCATATATATGGAAACAAAAGGTTTTGCCAACGCCGAGATTTTAAGAATTCAGTTAATCGAAAAGTACGGGCCTAAGACCGGTTCAATGAGGCGCTTTCATCTTTACTGGAAAGGCAAAGTTTCCGAGATCGTCTATAATTTTGACCCGGTATCCGAAATCTGCCGCGTGGTTTATATAAGTAAAGAAGGTTTATCCCAAATTTTACCTGCGGAACGAGTAAAATTTGTCCGCTATGGTCAATCGAAGAAATCCGGAAATTGATTTTGAAGTTAAATCGGCTTGATAGTTGTAACAAGCCACCAGATTTTAAGATAAGATAAATAGAGAGAAGAGGATAATCTCCCGCCGCAAATATTGGAGGGCTTTTTGTTTTTTAATAAAAAAATGCTGGAAGCGGGAGTCGAACCCGCGCTATTTATGCTTTTCGAGATTTTTTAGGAATTTTTCTGCGATTTTTCTTTTACGTATTAAACAGGGAAGGCTTGGTCTATAATAAAGCCAGGACAATAGTTTCATAGAATCTTTCTTAGAGAATTTTAATGTCCAAAGAGGAATTTTTCTGTTTTTTCGCAGCCAGGATTTTAAGCTTCCTCTTATATTTAAAATTTCTCCCAAGATTAATTGTATCCATCTGAGATGATCGTGGCTAATAGAGTTAAAAACCACATATAACCTGCGGTATGTATATCTTTTGCCCTTATATTCCATGTATCTATCAATATAAGTAAATACAGATCCATCTCCATCCAGATGCCCTCGTAGAAAATCTCTAAAATATTTTTTAGGAACCATCATTTCTTTTAAATAATAAGTTTTGTTTGGCATTAAGCCGATATCTAGTAACCAGCTATATAATTTTACATTGCCAAACTGTAAATAATAATATTTCTTTTCTTGTGTATGGCCACTAGATTTCTTAGAAATTTTATTTTTTAATGAAAGACATTTTCTAAAAGTTCTTAATAACTGTAAGTCAGAAGAAGTAAAATCAATGTGTCTACCATCTTTACAAAGTGAACCGTCGGTAGTAATTAGTCCAACTGCATAAGCAAGTTGTGGGGTCCATTTGTATGACATAGGTGTATTGTTATTTGATGCAGCAATATAAAAAAAATAATGCCGAGGGAGGGAGTTGAACCCTCATGCCCTTACGGACACCGGTTTTTGAGACCGGATCGTATGCCTATTCCGACACCTCGGCAGAATTTTTGAGATTTTGGGGGGCCAATTATTGCAGAGTAGATTATCGCATCTTCTAAATTATTATAAAGCAAAATTTCTTCTTTTTGCTGTTCGTCCTTAACTTGCTCTTTTTTGGACCTTTCTTCTACAGTTTTTTCTAACTCAATTCCCTCGAGACTTATTTCTTCATCTTTTTTTTCCGGAGGCAGAATTTCCTGAGGCAAAGGTTCCTCTTCCTTCGGGATAGGGAGGCCCATTGACTCCAGGATATCTTCCAAAGTTTGTTCTCTGGGAGACCCGCCTTGGTAGGGAATATTCTTTTTCTGCTTCCGGGTCAAAATTTGCCCGATTGCCTGCAGCAGAAATATAACAATAATGAATATGAGAAACCCCAAATTCTCCATATATAGAAGATGATTGATGCTGATAGTGCCGAATGTAGTAACTTACCGTAGTTCTGCTTCGGCATCCCGAAGAAGCGTCAGGGTAGTTTCTACATTCGGGACACCGCGGATTTATGCTGAAATAACTTATCCGTGTGAATCTATCAAAATCCGTGTATATCCGTGGTTACTCTTTGTCTTTCTTCTTTTCTTCTTGTGGTTTGCCAATTCTTTCGCGCATATCGGTGTCGGCCTGCACATTCCTTAAATTATAATAATCCATAACTCCAAGTTTGCCTTCTTTAAAAGCAAAGGCAATGGCCCTGGGAATTTCGGCTTCCGCCTCAACTACTTTTGCCCTCATCTCCTGAACCTTGGCTTTCATTTCTTGTTCCAGGGCGACTGCGAGTGCGCGCCTGGTTTCGGCTTTTGCCTGGGCTACCTTTAAATCTGCCTCTGCCTGGTCTGTCTGTAGTTGGGCTCCGATATTTTTCCCTACATCCACATCAGCAATATCAATTGATAAAATTTCGAAGGCAGAACCGGAATCGAGCCCTTTCGCCAGGACTGTTTTAGAAATCATATCCGGATTTTCTAAAACATGTTTGTAGGAATCAGCTGAACCTATTGTTGTGACAATTCCTTCTCCCACCCGGGCAATAATGGTTTCCTCGGTTGCCCCTCCTACTAAGCGTTCAAGATTTGCCCGTACCGTAACGAGTGCCCTTGCCTTTAATTCAATTCCATCTTTGGCTACTGCCGAAAGTACTCCTTCTTTGGGTGTGTCAATTACTTTGGGGTTAACCGAAGTCTTTACCGCATCCAAGACGTCGCGTCCGGCCAAATCAATTGCGCAGGCACGTTCAAATTTCAGGTTCAGATTTGCCTTATCTGCCGAGATAAGCGATTTAACCACGCGGATAACATCACCTCCGGCCAGATAATGAGCTTCCATGCCGTCAACATTTACCGAGAGCCCTGCCTTGTGTAACATAATAAGCCCGGGTACGATAATCCTCGGGTCGACATTACGCAGGCGCATTCCGATTAGGCTGAATATTGAGATGCGCACCCCCGCGGCAACCGCGGCAATCCAGAGCCGTACGGGGATAAAGTACCCGAACAAAAAAAGCGTTGCGATTATTACTATGGCAATAATCATTACCGGCATGAAGCACCTCCTTACTGATGACACAACTTACGGAATCCACAGGATGGCATAAGTTGTATGTCAGAATTAATCCCGCCGAATGCTTCAAAATTATCACAGAGAATTTTGAAGCAGCTTATGAGACGGGACAATATTGGTTAAATAAACAAAATTTAACTATTTAACCTTTCAACCATTTAATTAATTTTGACTACCACGTTACTTCCTTCTGCTTTTGTCACGATAATGCGCTTATCTTTATCGATAAAAACTCCTCCTTCCGATATAGCATCTATCCTCTTTCCCTCAATTAGACATACCCCGATAGGGCGCAGGGGAGAAAGAGTTACCCCTTCTTTGTCTATTAATTCTCCCAGGTTTTTTTCAAAGGGGTTAAATCCCGCCTCCCGGGTTTCCTGATTGTCCAGGCGTAGTTTTTTCCAGATGCCTGTTTTAGGAAGCAGTTTCCAGGATAAAATTATAATTACAAGGCTGCCAAAAGATATAATTAGTCCCAAGAATAAATTCAACTTTGTATAGGCGAAATAACAGGCTAATATCAACGAAGCGAAACCGCTTACTCCTATCACGCCGAATCCGGGGATAATCAGGACCTCGACGGCAAGGAGGACATAACCCAGTAAAATTAAAGTTAAGACAAGTAGCCAGTCCGCCATATTTATTACCTCATAATGCCGAATTCCTAACGATGGATGTAAAATAAACGACTAATTATTTAATTTCCTAATTTATGAAAGATTTATTTGGGCATTGAAGCATTGGACATTGGAAATTAATTAGTCGTTCAGATTTCGGAATTAGGCGTTTAAAATCTAATATTTCAAACGAGTTTAACTACTACCTTGTTTTCTTCGATACCGGATACTTCTATTTTTCTGTCCTTATCGATGAAGTCACCTTCCGTAACTACATCAATAATCTTTCCGGAAAAAACAGCCTTTCCTGAAGGCCTTAAGGAAGTTAAGGATTTACCTATTTTACCGATTAAGTCTTCCCGTGTCAAATCACAAGCGGTAAAGCCTGCTTCTTTTGTCTCGGAATGCGTAAGGATTATTTTTTTCCAGGCACCGGTTTTAGGCAGAAAGCCAAATGAAAGTACAATTATCGCAAGAGTTGCAAAGAATGAATAAACTACTACCTGAAAAGCGTCGATTAGCTCTATTTTAGGCGTTTGCAGAGGATACTTTATCAGGGCTAAAAATATACTTAAGATGAGAAGGATGCCCCCGGATATTCCTGCGATGCCAAATCCGGGTATGACAAAAATTTCCAGGGCAATAAGGAAGACTGCCAGAATGAAGAGAATTATTTCCGTCCAGTTGGCGAGACCTACGAGGTAGTGTCCCCAAAAAAAGAGCACAAGTGAAATAACGCCTAAAGTGCCGGCAATACCCCAGCCGGGTATTTTTATCTCAAAAATAATACCTAAGAAGCCTAAAGTCAAGAGCAGAGAGCTTACGATAGGATTAGTGACAAAGCGGACGAAATTCTCCGACCAGGTAGGCCTTAATTCAATTACCTCGAGGCCTTTCAAATTTAAAAGGGTAAGCAGAGTTTCGCGGTTCTGGACAATTTCCCGAGCGAGATGAAGTTCTTTTGAGTCTTTGGCGGTTAAATTAAGCAGTTTACCTTTTTCCGAAAGGGTTTTTACAAATTTTATCTCTCTGTCCTTCAGTTCCTTTTTTTTGATTTCAATTTCTTCGGGGGTCAAAATGAGAGATTCTTCTTTTATTTCGACCAACTTTAATTCCATGTCTTTATCCACAAATGCCTCGGCGAGCCTTGCGGAATGTCCGTTAGCCTCGGCGGTAGCTTTAAACTTTGCCCGTAGTGCCGAGATGCTTTTTTCGTCTTTTATCTCTTCCTGGGAGCCCATGATGCGCGGTTCAGCCGAGCCGATACTTGATGAGGGTGTCATATAAATCTCGCGGCAGGCTAAAGAAACAAGTGCTCCCGCTGACCATGCTTCGCCTAAGACCAGGGCGTAGGTCGGAACCGGATTTAATTCTTTCAGCGTTTTGGCAATCTCTCCTGCAGCATCAACCCGTCCGCCGTAGGTATCAATTTCGACTATTACAGCGGAGACATTTCCTTTCTTTGCCGTATCCGAGACCCTTCTAACAAATCCGGAAAGCCCTAAGTCAATAGTCCCTTTTATTGGAACGATATACACCGATCCCTTGTCCTGGCTGTAAGCCGTATTGAGTAAGCCCGGTAATCCTCCGGTTATATTCAAAGCAAGCCAGAAACCAACCGCCATTAAAGCTTTGGCAGTTGCCCACCAATATTTGTGGCGGGCAGTAACCAGTAAGCAGAACGCCGAGCTGTATATTTTTCTTTTTGAAATCTGCGTAATCATATGAACAATATAACATCTATTGCCTTATCTTGTCAATGAGGTTGACAGAAGGCGATATTTTTGGTATTTTTATACTTCAGGGTTCCGAGGTATATCTGCTTAGGTTAGTGACATTCGGAATTTGTAAAATATTGTTAAAATATGGGGCTCCGACGTTCCGACAAAAACATCGAAATTCGGAGCCCCGACTTATCCTGACAATATGTCAGGATCTATTAGGATAACGTCGGGGCAGTAGCTCAGCTGGCTCCGACGTTCCGACAAAACGCTTAGAAGTCGGAGTCCCGACAGCCGACGATAGATCGGCTCGTCGAGAGAGAGTAGTTTTAGTTAATGTTGTAGAAGATAATTTGTATAATATGGGGCAGTAGCTCA
>JBFZAB010000131.1:0-9756 GCA_041309285.1 Candidatus Omnitrophota bacterium | reverse complement strand
CAAAGTTGACTATTAAGGACGTAGATTTGAAGGGTAAAAAAATATTGATGCGGGTGGACTTTAACGTTCCCCTGGATGACAAGCTTAATATTACCGACGACACAAGGATAAAGGCGACGCTTCCGACTATTCAGTATGCTCTTTCCGAAGGAGCGGGAAAGATTATCCTTATGAGCCACCTGGGCCGTCCGGACGGTAAAGTTGTCGAATCTATGCGGCTTAATCCGGTAGCAAAGCGCCTTGAAGCACTTTTGGGAGAAAAAGTCAAGAAGACAGACGATTGCGTAGGAGAAAATATAAAGAAGGATATTGAGGCAAGCCGCGAGAAAATTATATTGCTGGAAAACTTGCGTTTTCATGCTGAGGAAGAAGCAAATGACGCTGTCTTTGCCAGACAACTTGCCTCGCTGGGAGATTTATTCGTAAATGATGCCTTTGGCACTGCTCACCGTGCGCATGCGTCTACGGAAGGCGTAACCCATAGTCTTACCTCGGTTGCCGGATTTCTGCTGGAGAAGGAAATAAAATATCTGGGAGAGTCATTAGAAAATCCCCGCAAGCCGTTTGTGGCCATACTGGGGGGTTCAAAAGTGTCGGATAAAATCGGTGTTATCGAAAATATTCTTCCCAAGACCGAAACGATAATTATTGGCGGTGCGATGGCCTACACCTTTCTTAAAGTGCAGGGCATAAATACCGGGAGCTCAAAGATAGAGAAGGAAAAGCTTGACCTGGCCAGGGAAATATTGGCTAAGGCTAAAGGCATAAATAAGGAAATAGTTTTGCCTATCGACCATATAATTGCAGATAAGCCGAGCGCGGGCGCAAAAATTAAAATAACCCAAGATGTATCTATAGAAGATGGCTGGTTTGGTGTGGATATCGGGCCGAAGACGCAAAAATTATTTAAAGATATTCTTAAAACCGCACAAACGGTTATTTGGAACGGTCCGTTGGGTATTTTCGAAATAGATGAATTCAGCCAGGGGACAAAAGAAATAGCCATGTTTTTATCCGGTATTAAGGCGATGACAATTGTGGGCGGAGGAGATACGGCCGCGGCGGTAACGAAATTTGGGATAGAAAACAAAATTACCCATGTATCAACCGGCGGCGGTGCCTCGCTTGAATATATGGAAGGGAAAGAACTTCCCGGGATAGCCGCGTTGACTAACAAGTAAAGAGCTGTTAAATTGTTATAAGTTTAACGTCTAAAGTTAGAATTGAAGTACAAAGACTACAAATTCAGTTTTGAGAAATTAGAGGTTTATCAGAAAGCCATAAAGTTTACAAGCGATGTTTTTGACATAACTTTAAAACTAAAGAGAGAAGTGCAATACTCTTTAGGTGATCAGTTTCGGCGGGCTGCCTTATCAATATGTAATAATTTGGCAGAAGGAAGCGATAAGCAAAGCAAGAAACTCAAAGTTCAATTTTATGCGTATGCGCTTGATTCAGCAAGAGAGTGTGTGCCCATGATAACGCTAGCCAGAATGCAAAATCAGATAGAAGATGGTACGGCCGAATATTTAAGAAGTGAATGTATTTATATTTGTAACATGCTCTCTGATTTGATTCGTTCCGTAGATAGAATAAACATAAAACATAGTACTTAGCACATTAAACAACAGGGGACAATGCGCAGATTGATAATTGCCGGAAACTGGAAAATGAACAAAACGGTTGCCGAGGCTATTGACATGGCTAACGGCCTTAATCGCAATTTTCCGGATGATCCTGGCTTAGATATCGTGGTTTGTCCTGCCTATACGGCATTATCCGAAACAGGTAATATTCTGCAGGATTCCGTTATTGGGCTCGGGGCGCAGGACATGTACTGGCAGGATAGCGGAGCCTTTACCGGAGAAATTTCGCCGCTCATGTTAAAAGAACTCGGAGTTAAATTTGTTGTTATAGGACATTCCGAGAGAAGACAGTTTTTCGGCGAAACCAACGAGAGTGTAAATAAAAAAGTAAAGGCAGCCGTTAAGCACGGGTTTATCCCAATTATGTGCGTGGGCGAGAAGCTTGAAGAAAGAAAATCCGGGAAAACGTTTGATGTAATAAAAGAACATATTGAACTGGGACTGGAAGGGCTTGTGATAGAAGCCCCGGAAAATATTGTAATTGCCTATGAACCTGTCTGGGCTATAGGAACGGGTGTAAATGCCGCGCCTGCTCAAGCCCAAGAGGCGCATTTTTATATACGCAAGTTACTGACCGAGATCTTTGACGGTGCTTTTGCACAAAGCATAAGGATTCAGTATGGAGGAAGCGTAAAGCCCGAGAATACGGAAGAATTGATGCGTCAGGAAGATGTCGACGGTGCGCTGGTCGGCGGGGCAGGCTTAGATTTAAATTCATTTACAGAAATTATCAAGAAAGCCCAAAAGGTTGCAAGGGTTTAATTCCGACATACAACTTATGTCATCTTTCGGATTCTGTAAGTTGTGTCGTCATTAAAGGAGGAAGAGATGTTTGGTTTGATTGTTGCAATGCATGTATTGACATGTATATTTTTAATACTGGTTATTTTAATTCAGCCCGGAAAGGGGTACGGTCTATCCGAAACGTTTGGAGGGACGGCCCAGACCCTTTTTGGCACACGTTCAGCTACGTTTATAACCCGGGCAACCGCAATCTGCGCTACTATATTCTTAATTACCTGCCTCGGTATTAGTATATTTTCCAGCAAAAAAAGCCGTTCGGTTATGCAACGGGTAAAGATTGAAACGCCCAAGAAAGAAGCCGCGCCGGTTTCAACTAACAAGGTAGAAGAGAGTATACCCGTTCAGTCCGCTCCTATAGCTTCACCTGCCGAGGCTAAATAAGCCCTTTTCTGGTCCGCCCATTTATGCTTGACCTCGACTAAGAGGCATGTTATATTCTCTAGGTTAGGCTAAACTTGATTTTTACCTCAAAAGTTCCTTATTCAGCCGTTAAAAAATGCGCAAAGGCTTTCTTCTATCAATAATATCGCTTTTAATTCTTTGTTGCGGATGTAATAAGGAATCAAGCATCAGTCCCCGGACAGCGTCCGATAAAAAAGTTTCTCAAGAGTTAGATCAATATATCCCCGAAATAGGAAAACGCGGCGGTACCCTTACGCTTTCCACCGTTTCCGACCCCAAGTCTTTTAATCCCGTTGTTGCCAAAGAAACCTCGACTACCGAAATAACAAACCTCATTTTTGAAGGTCTGACGCGGATGGATGGCGTGAATTTAGAGGTAAAGCCGAATTTGTCCCGTTCCTGGGATATAAGCGAAGACGGACTTATCTTTACGTTTAGACTGCGCGATGATGTCCTGTGGCAGGATGGTAAAAAGTTTAATTCCGATGACGTAATATTTACCTTCAATGATTTGATTTTCAATCCCGCAATACCTTCCAGTTCGCGCGATATTTTTACCATCGACGGAAAGAAATTTAAAGTGGAGAAGACCGGCGAATATGAAGTAAGGTTTACGCTGCCGAAGAAATTTGCTCCCTTCCTGATGAGTATGTCCCAGGAAATTCTTCCGAAGCATATACTCGAGAAGCCTCTTAAAGAAGGCAGGTTTAATTACGCCTGGGGAATAGATGCCCCGATAAATGAAATTTCCGGAACCGGGCCGTTTAAATTAGCGAAATATCTTCCGGGTGAAAGGGTAATACTGGAGAGAAATCCGCTTTACTGGAAGAGGGATTCGTCCGGAAACAGCCTGCCCTATATCGGGAGAATCGTTTACCTGATTGTCCAGAACCAGGACACGGCATTCTTAAAGTTTAAAGAAGGGGAGATAGATTATTATGGCATGCGCGGAGAAGATTATCCGGCATTAAAACCCCTTGAGGCCAGACACAATTTCACGGTTTTTAACACGGGTCCGGCGTTTGGAGAAAATTTCCTCGTATTCAATCAAAATTCCGGAGTAAATCCCCGGACAAATAATAATTTTGTCAAACCAGAGAAGCTTGATTGGTTCAGGAATAAAAAATTCCGTCAGGCCGTTTCCTGTGCTATAGATAAGGCCTCGATAATTAATATAGTATTAAACGGATTAGGTATTCCGCAATATTCAAGCATGAGTCCGGCATCCGGTTTTTTTTATAATCCGGATGTGGTGAAATACGAATACAATATAGAGAAGGCAAGAACTATTCTTAAGGAGGAAGGCTTCGTAATCCGTGACGGATTTTTGGAGGATGCAAAAGGCAGGCGCGTAGAGTTTAACTTATACACCAATTCGGAGAGTACCGAACGCATAAAAATTGCCCAGATTATCCGCAAGGACCTGGAGAATTTGGGAATGAGGGTGAATTTTATGCCCCTCGAATTTAATCTCCTGGTCTCAAAGCTCGATTCCACATACGACTGGGATGCGATAGTCCTGGGTCTAACCGGCGGGATTGAGCCGCATTTCGGGGCAAATGTCTGGCTATCTTCGGGGCATCTCCATCTTTGGTATCCGCGCCAGCCGAAACCATCTACCGCATGGGAAGCGCGCATGGACCAAATCTTTGTCCAGGGAGTGCAGGAGTTTGACAGAAACAAACGCAAAACGCTTTATGACGAATGGCAGGTGCTTGTCTCGGAAAACCTTCCCTTAATTTATACGGCATTACCGCTCAGTATTTTTGCGGTGCGCAATAAATTCGGGAATTTATACCCGACATCCTACGGCGGGGCTTTTCATAATTTGGAAGAAATCTACATAAAACCGTAACTCGTAATCCGTAACTCGTAACTGGTAATTCTTGAGCGTAGCGAAAAATGAAGGCTTATATAATCCGTCGGTTACTGATATCTCTCCCGCTTTTACTCGCCATTTCCTTTATTACCTTTCTCTTTATCCAGATTGCCCCCGGCGATTATTTTGATACCCTGCGCCTAAACCCTCAGATTTCGGAAGAGACCATTAAGCTCTATGAATCACAATACCGTTTCAATGAACCCGTGCTTATCCAGTATTTTTGGTGGCTGAAAAACCTCCTTAAGTTCGACCTGGGCTATTCCTTTACCCAGAAGAATGCCGTTAGCTCGGTGATAAAAAGCCGTCTTGCCAATACCCTCATATTGTCGCTGGCAAGTTTGATTTTTACCTGGCTGATTGCCATTCCCCTTGGTATTTACTGTGCGGTTAAACAGTACCGCTGGCCCGATAAAATCTTTTCCGGTCTTTCTTTTTTTGGTCTGTCTATTCCAAGTTTCTTCCTGGCGATAATATTACTTTATCTGGCTTCGATTACGGGAATACTTCCGTTGGGAGGAATGCGGAGCGCCAATTTTGAAGGATTATCCTGGGCGGGAAAGATTCTGGATATATTAAAACATTTGATCATACCTACGGTTGTTGTTTCACTCGCGGCCATTGCTTCTTTACAGAGGATTATGAGGGCAAATACGCTTGAAGTCTTGAGACAGCGCTATATCCTGACCGCGCGTGCCAAAGGCCTTCCTGAAACCCGAGTTCTTTACAAGCACGTATTAAGAAATGCCTTAAATCCGCTGGTTACAATTTTTGGCTATCATCTTTCGGATATATTGAGCGGAGCAGCCCTTACCGAAATTATCTGCAACTGGCCTGGTCTCGGTTCGGTAATGCTCACTGCCGTAAGGAGCCAGGATATGTTTCTGGTTATGGGGACCATGCTTGTCGGCGCGCTGTTGCTTATTTTAAGCAATCTCCTGGCAGATATTTTACTTGCCTGGCTTGACCCAAGGATTAGATATGAATAGAGAAACCAGTAACCAGAGTACAGAAACCAGAGATAAAAAAATAAAAACTCCATTTAGTATTGCCATGGCGCGCCTTCGCAAACATCGCCCGGCAATGGCAGGATTCCGGGTTCTGGTTGTATTGTATTCATTGGCCGTATTTGCCGATTTTATCGCTCCCTACGGTTTTGACAATGAGAAAAGAGAAAATGCCTATCTGCCTCCGACAAAGGTGCATTTATTTTATTCCGGAAAATTATCAAAACCCTTTGTCTATTTATGCAAGCAGGAATTCGACCATTTTTACCGGCGCATCTATAAGGAAGATAAATCGAGCCCATATACTATAAAATTTTTTTGCAGGGGAGATAGCTACAAAATACTCGGGATATTTAAAGCTCGTGTACATCTTTTTGGTGTCAAGGAGCCTGCGCGTATTTATCTCTTCGGAGCGGATAGCCGGGGGAGGGACTTATTTTCGCGTATACTTCACGGATCGAGAGTCTCGCTTTCCATAGGCATTATAGGAGTCGGAGTAAGCTTTATCCTGGGAATGTTTTTGGGAGGGATTGCCGGGTACTTCGGGGGAAAAATAGATAATATCATCATGCGTTTGTGCGAAGTGGTGATGATGGTGCCGTCTTTTTATCTCATGCTTACACTGAGGGCCGCTTTTCCCTCAAATCTGACCTCACTGCAGGTTTATCTTTTGATTGTGGTAATTTTGTCTTTCATCGGCTGGGCGGGATTGGCGCGGGTGGTGCGCGGGATGAGTCTATCTCTAAAAGAAAAAGAATTTGTGCAGGCAGCCAGGGCGTGCGGCATAAGCCACATAGGAATAATTACAAAACACATACTCCCGAATCTGTTTTCTTATATCAGTGCCGCGCTTGCCCTTTCTATCCCCGGGTATATAATAGGAGAGTCGGCACTGAGTCTCCTGGGTTTAGGCATACAGGATCCCTATGCCAGCTGGGGTAATTTACTTTCGGATGCGATGGCGATAAGTGAAATACAGCGGCATCCCTGGGTTCTTATCCCGGGAATCTTCATCTTTTTTGCGGTCGCGGCATTTAATGTGTTAGGTGACGGACTGCGCGATGCCTTTGACCCGCACAAGACAATGTCCAAATGAATTAAAGAAACCAGTAACCAGAGTACAGCCCGCCCCGGCAAGTTCTGCCGGCGGGCCGGGGAAACCAGAGGAAAAAATTGTTTAGTTTCTGGTTATTGGTAATTGACCATATCAGAAGATGAATAATTTATTAGAGGTTAAGAATTTAAAGACATATTTTGATACGGAAAGAGGGGTAGCCAGGGTTGTCGATAATGTCAACCTTGCTATATCCGAAGCCGAGAACTTGGCCCTTGTAGGCGAGTCCGGTTGCGGAAAAACTATGTTTTCCCTGTCTGTTCTCAACCTTGTTCCTTCTCCCGGTAAAATTGTAAGTGGCGAAATTTTATTTCAAGAAAAAGACTTGTTAAAACTTTCTTCCGGAGAAATACAGAAAATAAGAGGAAAAGACATTGCCATGGTTTTTCAGGAACCCTTAAGCTCGCTGAATCCGCTTCTTACGGCAGGTTCACAGGTAAGCGAGTCCCTTACCTATCATCTGGGTTTAAGTAATAAAGAGGCGATGAGACGCACGATAGAGTTGTTTGAGGATGTTGAGATGCCGAATCCTTTAGCCAAGTTCTATGATTATCCTCACCAGTTAAGCGGAGGGATGCGTCAGAGGGTAATGATTGCCATGGCCCTCTCGTGTAAGCCGCAGTTGTTGATATTGGATGAACCGACTACTGCCCTTGATGTTACTATACAAGCGCAGATTCTGGATTTACTTGCTAAAATTAAACAAGAACACGGTATGTCTTTTTTATTAATTACCCATGACCTTGCTATTGTCAGTAACATTGCGGATAGAGTGGCTATAATGTATGCCGGTAGAATAGTGGAAGAAGGAAGGGTTGGAGAAATTTTTAACTCTTCCTGTCATCCTTATACACGCGGCCTGCTTGGTTCGGTGCCGGATTTAAGGCAGCCTAAACGACAGCTGAAGGCAATAGCAGGAACGGTTCCCGATTTTATAGATTTGCCGTCGGGATGCCCTTTTCATAATAGATGCGATAGAAGGATAGAGCAGTGCGAGAAAGATTTTCCGATTGAAGCAAAGTTATCAGACACACATTCGGTGTGGTGCTATAACCCATAAACACAGGCTGATAATACCCATGAATATTTTAGAAGTAAGAAGTTTGAAAAAATATTTTCCCGTAAAACGCGGTTTATTTTATAAGACGGTTGATTTTGTTAAAGCGGTGGACGGGGTTTCTTTCTCCCTGGAAAAAGGAAAAACCGTCGGTATAGTGGGAGAAAGCGGTTCGGGTAAGACTACGCTGGCAAGGCTGGTAGTTAAATTGATTGAGGCTGATAGTGGAGAAATTATGCTGGAAGAAAAAGGCATTTCCGGTTTAACTGAGACGCAATTCCGCCGCTTAAGAAATAAGATACAGATCGTTTTTCAGGATCCCTTTGGTTCTTTAGACCCGCGTTTTACCGTAGAGGGGATAATTAAAGAGGGTATGAGTCTGTCCGGAGGCAAAAGGACGGTAAAAAATATGCGCAGGCGTGTAACGGAACTGCTTAGTATGGTAGGACTAACGGGAGATTTTTTGGGGCGTTTTCCTCACGAGCTTAGCGGAGGACAGCGCCAGAGAATCAGTATTGCCAGGGCATTGGCCGCCGAACCCGAGATCATAGTATTGGACGAGCCGGTTTCCTCGCTGGATCTTTCCGTCCAGGCGCAGGTGATTAATCTGCTTCTCGATCTCCAGCAGAAATTAAATTTAAGTTATGTTTTTATTGCCCATGACCTGCGGGTAATCAGACATGTAAGCGATGAGGTATGTGTGATGTACAAAGGTAAGGTGATGGAGCGCGCCGCCTCCTTTGATATTTTTGAAAATCCCCTGCACCCTTATACCAGGCTATTGTTGTCGTCTGTTCCTATATTAGGTAGCCAAAGAGAAAAGCTCTTGTCGCGCGGAGAGACTAAGGCTAAGGCCGAGGCTAAGGCTAAGGCCGAGGAAAAACTTTGCCGGTTTCTGCCTCGTTGTCCGGACAAGGAAAAGATTTGCGAAGAGGTTGAGCCAAAGTTAAAAGAAATTTCGCCGGGACATTTTGCTGCTTGTGTAAGAATAAAATAAAATTTCTCTTCAATTTTTTCTAAAATTCAGGTAAAATAGTTTCTTCCAACATAAGGATAAAAATGATACGTAAAGCCAAAATTACCGATGTTAAAGAAATGCAGAAGTTGATCAACTACTATGCTTCGCGCGATATGATGCTTGCGCGGACGCTGGTTGAGTTATACGAAAATCTGCGCGACTATTTTGTCTATGAAGACGGTGGTAAAATCGGCGGGACCTGTGCCCTGCATATTTGTTGGGAAGACCTGGCTGAAATAAAATCTCTGGCCGTTGCAGAAAATTTGCAGCATAAAGGAATAGGCGCAAATCTAGTTCAAGAGGCATTAGAAGAAGCGAAGAAAATGAATATTAAGAAGGCATTTGTGCTGACATATAAACAGGAATTTTTTAAAAAGATGGGTTTTCAGGAAATTGATAAGGCCAAGCTTCCTCAGAAAATATGGGGCGAATGCGTAAATTGCGCAAAATTCCCCGACTGCCAGGAAGTAGCTCTCATTTTATCGCTGTAATCTATTTTTTAATCGCTGTAATCATGAAAAAAACTATTACCGAGAAGATTTTACTTGCCCATACAACGGAGAAGGATATCTATCCGGGTAAGTTTATTTTAGCCGACGTGGATATGGCCTTGGGTAATGATATAACCGCGCCCATAGCCATTGCCGAATTTAAAAAAGCCGGCATAAAACGCGTATTTGATAATAAGAAAATTGCGCTCATACCGGATCATTTTACGCCGGCAAAAGACCTGGCTTCGGCTTTGCAGGCAAAGGTCTTGAGTAATTTTGCGCGGGAACAGAATATTGAGCATTATTACGAAGTCGGGCGCATGGGCGTGGAACATGCG
>JBFZAB010000130.1:0-2520 GCA_041309285.1 Candidatus Omnitrophota bacterium | reverse complement strand
TTCCCCTGAGGAGAGGGCAATATAGATCAGGCCTATTTTCTTTACCAAGGTATTTCCGGAAGGTCCGGCGATACCCGTAACCCCAAGCCCTATATCAGAAGGAGCTATTTTACGAATGTTTTCGGCCATTAGCGAAGCAACTTCTTTGCTTACGGCACCTTGTTTTTTTATAAGCTCATCCGGGATGCCGAGTAATTTCGTTTTTTCCCGGTTAGAATAAGCAATTATACCTAAAGGGAAATAGCGAGAGCTTCCCGGAACGTCTGTTATCCGGTTTGAGATAAGGCCTCCGGTACAGGATTCGGCGACTGAGATAGTTTTTTTGTTGGAACGAAGCAGCTTCCCGACGCATGCCTCAAGCGTTTCGCTGTCTTTGCCAAAGACGTATTCGCCTAATCGGCCGAGTATTATTTTCTCGATTTTAGCTATTTTTTTCCAAGCCGATTCTTTATTTTTTTCCTTAATGGTTATCTTTAGGTCCACTTCGGCCGTATGGGCATATATCCCGAGAGTAAGGGGAGGCTCGAGCCTTAAGAGGTCCGTAATTTTTTCGGCAACTGCCGATTCGGCCAATCCGGTTATTTTCAGAGTTCGCGATAAAATAATTTCCTTTAAAGTAAATTTTTTCTTAAAGATAGGTATGATTTTTTCTTCAAATAGGGGTATAAGCTCGGAAGGAGGCCCTGGCAGAGAAATAAGCAATTTACCTTTTTCTTCGAGTATTATTGCCGGAGCGGTCCCGTTTTTGTTTTCCAGGGCTGTTGCGCCTTGGGGTATATAAGCCTGCCGTTTATTTATATTTGGCATAGTGAGCCCGCGTTCTCTAAAATGTTTCTTTATTCCTGACAAGATTTTGTTTTTAAGAATCAATCTATTCCCGGAAAACGCGGCAATAGTTTCCAGGGTAATGTCATCTACGGTCGGGCCCAATCCACCCGTGGTAATAACGATATCGGAGCGCTTTAATGCCTGCTTAAGCAGGAAGGATAGCCTTTTTGGGTTATCTCCAACGGTATTCTGAAAATAGATGTCTACGCCGAGCTCAGAAAGCTTTCTGGCAAGATATTGGCCGTTTGTATCCGGGATATCACCGAGAAGCAGTTCCGTTCCTATGGAAATAATTTCTGCCTTCATCTTTAGAAATTGATTACAGAGATTACGAAATTAGATTACACAGATAGTAAACTCAAACTCCGTTTAAGTATAGAAGAAAATTGTCGTAAACGCAATTTAAATTTTGCTTTACAAACAAAACTCGTAATACTATAATATCCATATATTTGGGTCTAATTTTAGTACTTTTTCCGGAAATTCCATTCCTTAAGTGATGCGGTTTTCTTCCTGCATACGGAAGAATTAATCCGATAACTATCCACAAAAACCCTTTACACGATGGAGGCCGGTATGGCGGAGACAAAAGTAAAAGAGGAGAAAAAAGAGCAGCGCGAAGCTAAGACCGACAAGGAGAAAGCTCTTGAGCTGGCGCTTTCTCAAATTGAAAAACAGTTTGGCAAGGGCTCGATTATGAAGCTGGGGCAGGAAACGAAACTGGAGATTCCTTTTATCCCCACAGGTTCTATCGTTCTAGATTATGCCCTGGGTATCGGCGGAATTCCCCGCGGAAGGGTGGTAGAGATATTCGGGCCGGAGTCATCCGGAAAGACAACCCTAGCCTTAAGCGTAATTAGCCAGGCACAGCACAGCGGAGGGGTGGCGGCATTTATAGATGCCGAGCATGCCATGGATCCTACCTATGCGAAAAAAATAGGAGTTAATCTGGATGACCTGCTCATTTCTCAGCCCGATACGGGAGAGCAGGCGCTGGAAATCGCCGAGACGCTTGTGCGTTCAAATGCAGTCGATATTATCGTCGTTGACTCCGTTGCGGCACTTGTGCCCCGTGCGGAAATAGAAGGAGAGATGGGAGACCAGATAATCGGGCTTCAGGCGCGGCTTATGTCCAAGGCAATGCGTAAGTTAACCGGTGCCATAAGCAAATCTAAGACCTGCGTTGTCTTTATTAACCAGATTCGAGAGAAAATCGGAGTTATGTTCGGCAATCCCGAAACGACGCCCGGCGGAAGGGCCTTGAAATTTTATGCCTCGGTGAGGATAGATTTAAGAAGGCAGGAGGTTATAAAGTCGGGAGAAGAGGCGGTTGGTAACCGCGTACGCGCCAAGGTGGTTAAGAACAAAGTTGCCCCTCCGTTTCATATAGCCGATTTTGATATCTTATACGCAGAGGGCATATCAAAGGAATCGGGCCTTATAGACTTAGCGGTCGAGCTTGGATTAATCCAGAAATCCGGTGCCTGGTTTATCCGGGGAGATACCAAGATAGGTCAGGGTAGAGATAATGCCCGTCTTTTTTTAAAAGAAAATCCCAAAATTGCGGCTGAATTAGAGGCGGCAATCCGCAAAAATTTTAAAGAAGAAAAGTCTTGATTCTGAGCGTATTTTAAAAAGCAGGGATTTACATGTTGCGCGATCTATTTAGAAAAATGAAATACGGCTTCATTG
>JBFZAB010000129.1:0-11992 GCA_041309285.1 Candidatus Omnitrophota bacterium | reverse complement strand
CAGTAACCAGATATAAATTCTCTGGTTTCTGGCCACAGGTATCTGGTTTCTCTATAACAAAGTGAGGATTTAATGTTTCCTGACAAAAAAGGACATTTTGGCCAATTCGGAGGAAGATTTGTACCCGAGACCTTAATGAATGCCTTGGAGGAATTGGAGCACGAGTATCGTTTGGCTAAAAAGAATAAAGAATTCCGGGAAGAACTGGGCTACTACCTGGGTGCTTTTGCGGGAAGGCCGACTCCCCTTTATTTTGCCAGGAATCTTACGCGTATCTTAAAAGGGGCAAAGATTTACCTTAAGCGCGAGGATTTATTGCACACCGGTTCCCATAAAATAAATAATACACTCGGTCAGGCACTTCTTACCTTAAGGATGAAGAAGAAAAGAATTATTGCCGAAACCGGAGCCGGTCAGCACGGAGTTGCGGTTGCAACCGTAGCTGCACTTTTCGGTCTCGAATGCGTTATTTATATGGGTGAGGAGGATATGAAGAGACAATCACTGAATGTATTCCGCATGAAATTGCTGGGTTCCCGGGTTGTTGGGGTGAGTTCGGGCAGTCAGACTCTTAAAGACGCTATAAATGAAGCCATGCGTGATTGGGTGACTAACGTAAAAACAACGCATTACTGCATAGGTTCGGTTGTCGGACCGCATCCATTTCCGATGATGGTTCGCGATTTTCAATCCGTAATAGGCAATGAAGTAAAAAGACAGATTATAAAAGAGGAAGGTAGATTCCCGGATTATCTGGTTGCCTGCGTCGGAGGGGGAAGTAATTCTATGGGTCTGTTCCATCCTTTCTTTAAATTTAAGGACGTAAAGTTTATTGGAGTAGAGGCAGCAGGGCTGGGACTTAATACAGGTAAACATTCTGCCACGTTGGAAAAAGGTGATATCGGCATATTACACGGAAGCAAGAGTTTTGTCCTTGAGGATAAATTTGGGCAGATTAATCTTACGCATTCGATTTCTGCCGGGCTCGATTATCCGGGCGTTGGCCCGGAGCATACCTATTATAAAGAAATAGGCCGGGCAAAATATGTTTCGGTTAAAGATAGAGAAGCTCTCGAAGGCTTGAGAATTCTTTCCGAAAACGAAGGAATAATTCCCGCGTTGGAGTCGGCGCACGCCATTTCCTATATTTGCAAATTAGCTCCCGGGCTCAATAAAAACAGCGTGATCGTTGTTTGCCTGTCCGGCAGAGGAGACAAGGATGTGGAGATGGTGTCTAAGTTTTTAAGTAAACCATTAACCAGTAACCAGTAACCAGAATTATTCCATGAATAGGATTGAGCAAAAATTTAGGGAACTGCGTAAATTAAAGAAGAAGGCGCTTATTGCCTATATTATGGCAGGGGACCCGGATTTAGAGACGACCTACAAATTAGTTCTGGAGATGGAAAGGCAAGGCGCGGATATAATAGAGCTTGGCGTTCCGTTTTCGGACCCCATCGCCGACGGGCCTACTATACAGAGGGCCGGACAGCGTGCCCTGCGCAGTAAAGCCGATTTAGGTAAAATACTCGCGCTTGTTTTACGTCTGCGGAAGAAAACAGAAGTACCGATAATATTGATGACTTATTTCAATATTTTATTCCGTTTCTCGCTTGTAAAATTTGTCAGGGAAGCGAGTAAAAGAGGAGTGGACGGCTTGATTATACCCGACCTTATACCGGAGGAGGCGGGTGAATTACTGAGCTTGTCTAAAGCACACAATCTTTCTCTTATATTTCTCGTTTCTTCTACATCTGACGCAGCACGCATAAAGAAGGTTACGAGTATGACAAGAGGATTCATATATTATGTGTCCTTAACCGGGGTTACGGGAGCAAGAAGTTCTCTGCCGAAGGATATCAGAGACAATGTCCTAAGAATTAAAAAAATAAATTCTAAACCAGTCTGTGTTGGGTTCGGAATATCTAAGGCTAAGCAGGTGAAAGAAATTTCTAAATTTAGCGACGGGGTGGTAATAGGCAGCGCTATTGTTAACGTTATGGAAAGAAACTTGGGGAAACGAGATTTGATAAAAAGAGTCGGTAATTTTATAAAATACCTTAAATCTTAGTTATAGTAAATTGACGGCCATTAGCGTTAAAATTAGCGGCAATTGGCGCTAGTATTAATTTTAACAATTTCAAATTATGAATAATCTCTATGCCCTTATAATGGCGGGAGGAAAAGGAAACCGCCTGTGGCCTAAATCAAGAAATAAGTGCCCTAAGCATAGCCTTTGTTTTAATTCCAATCTATCTTTGCTTCAGACAACATTTGACCGCGTTAGGGGTCTGGTTCCGCCGGATAAAATATTTGTAGTTACAACAAGCAAGCAATCCGGCCTCATAGAGAATCAGCTTTCTTCTTTAAAGAAGGGCAA
This sequence comes from Candidatus Omnitrophota bacterium, assembly GCA_041309285.1. Classification (GTDB taxonomy): domain Bacteria; phylum Omnitrophota; class Gorgyraeia; order DTHP01; family DTHP01; genus JBFZAB01. The sequence goes on along the minus strand of JBFZAB010000129.1, from coordinate 9,612 downwards.
CCTGATTATAGAGCCGGAGGGAAAGAATACGCTTCCCTGCATACTTTTGGGAGCACTCTTAGCCAGAAATATAAATGCGGATAGCGTGTTGGCCGTTTTCCCTTCCGACCACATAATAGAGCCTCGTGATAAATTTGTATCATCCCTGAAGAAAGCGGCGGAATTTGCAGAAAGGAAAGATAAGATTGTAATCTTTGGGGTGAAGCCGGATTATCCGGAGACGGGATACGGATATATTAAGGCCAGTAACCAGAAACCAGAATCCAGAGTACAGAAAATTTATAAAGTTGAAAGATTTGTCGAGAAGCCGGAATTAAAAACCGCCGAGCGATTATTTAAAAGGAAAGATTTTTTTTGGAATGCTGGTATTTTTGTATTCAAGGCTTCAGTAATTTTAGAAGAAGTTGCCAGATTTGTGCCTTGCGTATTCAGGGCTTTTGAAGGGGCCGAGCTGTTTGATTCAAGAGGGCGAATTTCTTCCGGGAGGCTCCGGGGAGTCTATAAAATAATTCCGTCTTTATCGATTGATCAGGCAGTTTTGGAGAAATCAAGTTCTTGTTTTATGATTAAAACAGATTTTTCCTGGTCCGATTTGGGTAGCTGGGAATCCATGAGCCGGATTTTAAAAAAAGATGCGGCTGATAATCTGAGTGTTGGAGAAAATATGTTGCATAAAACCTCTCACTCTATTATTATCAATGAGCAAAATAATCATCTTGTGGCTACATTAGGGTTAAATAATATAACCGTGATACATACGCCTTCCGTTACTTTAGTCAAAGAGAGATCCGGGGCGCAAAGATTAAAAGAGCTGGTTTTGCTTCTGGGAAAAAACAGGCGGTATAAAAAATATATTTAAAGAATACGGAATTTGGTTAGCGGATATTTTAATATGGGTAGAATACTCTGTTTGGATTTTGGGGAAAAAAGAATCGGTATTGCCTTAAGCGATGAACTCGGTTTTACCGCTCAGGGCCTTGAGGTTCTCGAGCGCAGAAATATCGCGGAAGACATAAATTACATCAAAGTAATTGCAGAGAAAAACAATGTAAATAAAGTGGTCGTGGGCCTGCCTTTAAATATGGATGGCGGCACATCAGAGAAGTCAAACGATGTTTTAAGTTTTGTTGAAAAACTCAAAAATTCACTTAAGTTTCCGGTTGAAACGTGGGATGAGCGCCTGAGTAGCCTTGAGGCAAATAGGGTCTTAATCAGTGCGGATATGAGTCGCAGGAAGAGAAAAAAGGTTGTAGATAAAATTGCTGCCCAGATAATCCTGCAGTGTTACCTTGACTCGCGGCATTATTGCAAATAACTATCTTGCCGGATCAATCGCGGTAAAAAGCGCATTAAGTATAAATAAAGGAGGGCTTGTGTTTTCCGGATATAAGAAAACGAAGTTAGACAATGGACTAAGGATTGCCAGCCTCAGCATGCCGGATATGGAATCGGTGTCGTTGGGCATCTGGATTAACGCCGGAGGCAGATATGAGGAAGAGAAATTTTCCGGTGTTTCCCATTTCCTGGAGCACCTTGTTTTTCGCGGAACTAAAACCAGGACGGCACGCCAGGTCAAGGAATCTATCGAGGGGCTCGGCGGTATGCTCAATGCCTTTACTGCGGAAGAATTTACCTGTTACCTGACCAAGATACCGGCAAAACATATGAATATAGCCCTTGCTGTGTTATCGGATATGGTTAAAGAAGCCAGGCTTTCCGTTGAAGACGCCGAAAAAGAGAGAATGGTGATTTTAGAAGAGATAAAGATGTACATAGACCTTCCGTCTCAGCATGTTCACGAATTGTTGAACCAGCTTCTCTGGCCCGGGCAGCCTCTGGGCATGTCTTTAAGCGGGACACCCGATACGGTTTCGAAAATGAGCGTTTCCGACATAAAGAGTTATCGGGACAGGTTCTATCAGCCGCAGCGTATAAGCATAATTGCCTGTGGTGCGCTTGACGACAGAAGACTGATTGATTTAAGCCTGAAGCATTTCAAGGATGGTAAATATGCCGGAAAAATTTCCCCGGAGAAAGCAATTATAAAACTAAATGGACCGAGGACAAATTTTTATTTTAAAGAAACAGAACAGACCCATATCTCTCTCGGCACCCATGCCTTAAGGCGTGACCATAAAGACAGATATGTTTTGACCATCCTGCATATAATTTTGGGCGCAAATATGTCTTCACGGCTTTTTCAGGAAGTAAGAGAGAAGCGCGGGCTGGCCTATGAAATAGGGACTCATATAATGAGAATGGAAGATACCGGGGCTTTTGTGGTTAATGCCGGAGTTGAGCACGAGAAGGCTCCTCATGCGGTCAAAGTAATAATGGAACAGCTCTTGAAGGTGAAAGACAAGCCTGTTACGCTTAGCGAGTTCAGACGTGCCAAAGAGTATCTTACCGGACAATTCCTGCTGGCCCTTGAGGACACGATGGATCATATGCTCTGGCTTGGCGAAAGCGTGGCTGCGCTGGATAAAATTTATAATCCTGAAGAGTTATTGAAGGAATTGGAGAAAGTAACAGTTGATGATTTAAGGCGTGTGGCCAATGATATATTCAAAACAAAAGATGTAAGCCTTGCTTTAATCGGACCGATTAAGGATAAAGATAGGCGTTTAATCGAAAATTCTTTGGTCCTATAGTTTAAGAATAAAATTTTTCTGGTTACTGCCTGCCTGCGGCAAGGGAGGTTAACTGGTATCTGGTTTCTATAAAAGGCGAGATATGAGAGGATCGTTCAGGCTGTTTAAAATCTGGGGCATCAGCATAGAGATACATTTTACTTTTCTATTGCTTCCGCTCTTATTTGGTTTTCAATATGGGACAAGAGGGGTTTTTCTTATAATGCTTGTTTTTTGCTGCGTAACCCTGCATGAACTTATGCACAGCCTTCAGGCAAAAAGATTTGGCATAAAGGTCGACCGGATCACGCTTCTTCCTATAGGAGGAGTTGCCTCGATGCGCAAGATGCCGGATGATCCACGCCAGGAATTTATCGTTTCTATATCCGGGCCGCTGACAAATATAGCTATTGCCGTAATCTTTTTCTACCCTCTGTATAAGATTCTGGGCCCGGAGAATCTGTTCAGCCCGTCTCTCGCGACATGGCCGCAGACATTTGCCTATGCCTTCTGGATAAATCCGGGGCTGGCTATATTCAACCTTATTCCGGCATTTCCCATGGACGGCGGAAGGTTACTCAGGGCATTCCTGGCAAAAAGGATGGATTATCGGAAGGCCACGCGGATTGCAGTGGGATTCGGTCATGCCTTCGCGTTGTTTTTTGCCATCTGGGGAATTCTGCATAATCACATATCTCTCGTCATAATCGCCATGTTTGTATATTTTGCCGCTTCCCAGGAAGGCCAGCAGGTCGATATTAGGATGACGTTGCGCAGATTTCGTGTCCAGGACATATTAAGTAAAGAATTTCACGCCGTTTCTCCGGAAAATACCGTAGCAGAAATCTTAAATATGGTTTTTATCCGCCATCAGGAAGATTTTCCGGTGGTGGAAGGAGGACGCCTTGTGGGTTTTCTGTCCCGCAACGAAATATTACATGCGGTGCACAGCGGAGGATTAGACAAAAAAGCGCGCGAACTGATGCGCAAAGAATTTCCTGTTACATCTCCTGCTGAACTGCTTTCTAATTTATACATTAAGTTAGAAAAAGCAAACTTAAAGGCTGTTCCTGTGCTTAAAGATAAAGAACTTCTGGGTTTGGTGAGCCTGGAGGATATAAGTCGCGTTTATGCGTTGATTTCGAGAAAAAGCTGATAATAAATAAATCAAATGAAGACACAATTTATGGAATGATAGTGAACGTAAATTGTGTGACTGAATTTGACCCAGCACTAATTTCGTGTATTATGTCTGCGCATTGAAAGATAAAAACTGGAATAATAAAATTAGTGCTGGATTCAAGTCGCACTAATCAGTTATGTCACTATTGTTCCATAACAGATGTGCTCATTGAAGGAGGATACCAATGATTAAATTCGGAACTGACGGATGGAGAGCGATTATTTCTGAAGAGTTTACTTTTGAGAATGTGCGTAAAGTTGCCCAGGCCATTGCCGATTACTTTAACGCAAAAACGAAAAAATGCAATAGGGCAATAACACAGATGGCCGTAGGTTATGATACCCGCTTTCTTTCCGATAAATATGCGCGGGAGATAACAGAAGTATTGACTGCTAACGGCATTAAGGTCTTCTTTATTAATAAGCCTGCGCCGACTCCCATGGTCTGTTTCGTGATTAAGGATAAAAAACTTGCAGGAGGTGTTATGGTTACTGCCAGCCATAATCCTCCGCAGTATAACGGAATAAAGATAAAGATGGACTACGCCGGATCCGCCGAATCGGATGTTACGCTGGCCATAGAATCTTTGGTGGAAAAGAATGAAGTGAAAAAACTTAATATAGATGATGCGCGCGGTAAGGGCCTTCTGGAGTTACTTGACCCGAGCGAAAAATACATAAAATTTCTGCGTTCTTTTTTGGATATAAAATTGCTCAAAAAGAAAAGATTCAACCTTCTGGTTGACGTAATGTACGGAACCGGCGGTAACTTTATTCCCCGGATTCTAGAAAATACAGGATGCCGCGTGAGCCTTTTGCATAATGAACGTAATCCTGGTTTCGGGGGCATAAATCCCGAGCCGATACCCCAGAACATAAAGGAGGCCTCAGATTTGATGAAAAAAGGCGGATTTGATCTGGGTATCGTTAATGACGGAGATGCCGACCGCGTTGCCTGTATACGTCCGGACGGCGAGATAATCAATGCCGGGCAAATGCTCTCACTGATTATACTGCATCTTTTGGAAGGCAAAAAATGGAAAGGCGCCATTGCCAAAACAATCTCTAACACAACCCTTTTGGATAAAATTGCCGCTAAATATAATCTAAAACTATACGAAACACCCGTAGGTTTCAAATATATTTCCAAACTCATAAGGGAAAAAGACATACTGGCAGGGGGGGAGGAATCGGGCGGTATAAGCGTCAAGAATTACATGCCCGAACGCGACGGAATGCTTGCCGGACTTCTTGTTCTTGAGATGATGGCGTACCGCAATAAATCCATAATACAGATTATGAAGGCAGTAGACAAAGAATTTGGCGAATTTCATTACACAAGACAGGATATACATTATCCCCAGGAATTGAAAAAAAAGTTATTCGTGGCGCTTAAAGAAAAACCGTTTGGTTCTATCCTCGATAAAAAAGTGGCAAAAATTAAGGATTTTGACGGCATAAAGTTTATTCTATCCGACGAAAGTTGGCTTTTATTCCGGCTTTCGGGAACCGAACCGATATTGCGTGTTTATGCGGAGGCACCTTCGCGCAAAAAGGCAGAAGCGCTATTAAGTTTCGGGAAAGAATTTGCCTTAGGTTTATAAGATAAATTTTTGTTTAATGTGTAAGGTGTAATGTGTAAAGTAGATATTTATTGTAATAATAATCAGGCGGTATTACACTTTACACGTTCAACATTACACAATTCTCTATAATGGATAATTCTTTAATCAGGAATTTTTGTATTATTGCCCATATCGATCACGGAAAGTCTACGCTTGCCGATAGGTTACTTCTTTATACCGGAGCGATAAATGACAGGGAATTTCATAATCAGATGCTTGATGATATGGACCTGGAACAAGAGCGCGGGATTACCATTAAGGCATCCGCGGTAAAAATAGATTATAAGGCAAAAGACGGCAAAACCTATTCTCTTAACCTGATTGATACTCCGGGGCACGTTGATTTCTCTTTTGAGGTTTCCAAAAGCCTCGCTGCCTGCGAAGGGGTGATTCTTGTCGTTGATGCGGCACAGGGAGTTGAGGCGCAAACCGTTGCCAATCTTTATCTCGCCCTTGAGCACCACCTGCGTATTATACCGGTTATAAATAAAATAGACTTGTCTAATGCCGAACCGGAAAAAGCAGAAGAGCAGATTCGAGACATACTTAATTTGAAAGAGGAAAAAATTACTCTTGCTTCGGCAAAAGAGGGAATAGGTACACAGGAAATACTGGAACGCATCGTTGAAGAAATTCCTCATCCGGTAGGCGAGTACAACGCGCCTTTGCAGGCCAGGGTTTTTGATTCTTCCTATGACAACTATAAAGGCGTTATGGTTTACGTGAAGGTTGTAAACGGCCACATCAAAAAGGGCCTGCAGGTTAAGATGATGATGACGAATAAGGAATATGAAGTGCAGGAAGTGGGGATGTTTAAGCCCCAGTGTGAATCAATAGACGAGCTTTCCTGTGGCGAGGTGGGTTATTTTACCGCCAATATACGCGAACCTAAAGAGATATCTGCGGGAGATACGGCTACCTCGTCTATCATGCCGGCAGAACAACCTCTTCCCGGATACCGCGAGGTGCGCCCCATGGTTTTTTGCGGCGTCTATCCCGTTAACCCTAAGGATTTTCCTCTTCTACGCGAGGCTATCGAGAAATTAAAACTCAGCGATGCCGCTTTCGTTTTCGAACCCGAAACCTCTGTGTCTCTGGGTCCGGGTTATCGCTGCGGTTTCCTTGGGCTCCTTCATATGGAGATAGCCCAGGAACGGCTTGAAAGGGAATACGACTTGAATCTCATTGTCACCACTCCCTCTGTAAGATATCAGGTAAAAAGAAGAACCGGAGAAATTGAAGAGGTGGATAATCCTTCGTTCCTTCCTTCGGCGATGGAGATAGACAAAATCCTTGAGCCATATGTGAGGGTTTACATAATGATACCGTCCGATGCCCTGGGACAGATAATGGAATTTGTTCTTTCGCGCCGAGGTATTTATAAATCCACGGAATACCTGACTACCAACCGTTGCCGCCTGACTTACGAAATACCTCTTTCCGAAATCATCGTGGATTTTTACGACAAAATAAAATCTATGACGCGCGGTTACGGCTCGCTTGATTATGAATTTATAGGTTATTGTCCTACCGAGCTGGTAAAGCTGGATATCCTTATAAACGGTAAGATTTGTGATGCATTTTCGAGCCTTGTGCATAAAGATAAGGCATACATGAAAGGAAGGAATCTGGTGACCATGCTTAAAGGCCTTATCCCGAAACAGCTTTTTGAAGTTATTATACAGGCAGCCATCGGTGCCCACATTATTGCCCGGGATAGAGTAAGTCCGATGCGCAAAGACGTCACCGCGAAGTGCTACGGAGGGGACATATCCAGAAAACGCAAGCTCTGGGAAAGACAGAAAGAAGGCAAAAAGAGGATGAAGCAATTCGGTGCAGTTGAAATCCCTCAGGAGGCATTTCTGGCCGTATTGAAAGTTACTTGAAAAATATGGAGACTGGTAACCCGTATATCGAAGAATAATAAATGGTGGCTGATAATCCCTAATGTAGAGGCTGCATAAGATACGCTTCGGGATCCCGAAGAGAAACTTTTACAGTTACTTCATTCGGGACTGACGGCTAGAAACTGATTATTGAAATTAAGGAGAGAATTATGCATAAGAGTATAGTGCTAACTAAAAAACCGCAGTTAAATGAGCCTTATTTAATTGCTTCCTGGCCCGGTATGGGCGAGGTGGCGATAAAAGCAGCGCGATACCTGAAAGATAAATTGAAGGCGGAAGAATTCGGACGCATTGTTTCTGCGGATTATTTTTATCCCACGGGGGCATGGATCGATTCCGGATTATTGCAGGTGCCGCAGCTTCCGGAGTCGAAACTTTATTTCTGGAAAAATCCCAAAGGTGTGGGAGACTTGATAATTTTACTCAGCGAGGCCCAGCCGGCTATAGATAAGGGAGCTAAATTCTCGGAGAGGGTGGTAGAAATAGCGCGCGAATTCAAGGTAAATCGTATCTTCACTTTTGCGGCTATTCCTCAATCGATAGACCATGCCGAAGAAGCGGAAGTATGGGTAACTACAAGTTCAAAGAAAATATTGGATGAACTTAAGGATTACAAGGTTAAATTTATGAACTCCGGCCAGATTGCCGGATTGAACGGTCTTTTGTTGAGCGTTGCAAAGGCGAAAAAAATTGACGGAATATGTCTTTTGGGCGGGATTCCTCCCTATACCATTCAGATAGAAAACCCCAAGGCATCCCTTGCCATATTAGAAGTGCTGAGCGAAATACTTGACATAGAGATTGATCTGACCGCTCTGGCCGAGCGCGCGCGTTTTATAGAAGACGAAATTGAAAAGCTGGTCGATTATCTGAAATCCGGACTGTCCGGACAGGATAAGATTACTGAAGAAGATATTGAGAAGCTGAAGAAGGGCCTATCTTCCGTGACCAAACTTCCCAAATCGGCCCAGGAAAAGATAAGGCAGCTTTTTGAAGATGCCAGAAAAGATATTTCCAAGGCAAACGAATTGAAAAATGAACTTGACCGCTGGAATGTGTATAAAGAATATGAAGACCAATTCCTGGATCTCTTTAAGAAACCCGATAAAAGAGGCAACGCCTAATTTCTCTTGACACGCTAGTGCGAATTATGCTATAGTCCAGTTCAGAACTTCAATTCAGACAGTGGCTTAGGTTATCTAACCGGCCCTGTTTTAATCAGGTCCTTCCTTTAAATGTATTAGGAAGGCCTATCCTTTCTGGATTAAAAGGAGGTATAGATATGACAAAAAAAGATATGGTCTTAAGAATTGCGGACGAAACGAACGTAAAGCAGATAGATGTAAAAAAAGTAGTGCAGCGGACCTTGGATTTAATTATTGAGGCCCTGGTCAAAGGAGAAAAAGTAGAGTTAAGGAATTTCGGCGTCTTCAAGGTAAAATCGCGCAAAGGAAGAATGGGAAGAAATCCCCGGACCGGAGTTACCGTCCCTGTACCTCCCAGGAAAGTAGCTGTTTTTAAGCCCGGCATGGAGATGAAGAAACAGCTTAAGTAAGCTGTTTTAAAGCTACCTTTAAGTTAGATAAAGATGGAGGAGAGATCCTCAAGTAAAAAATCCCCGAGTTTAAAACAAGGGGGTTTTTTATTTGACCGCCTCTTTAGATTACTGTATAATTCAAATGGAATCAATAGCCTAAGGAACGAAATATTTACCGCAATGATCCGGCGGATCAATTAGTGTCTAAAAACACGGGCACTGTCGTTTTAGAATTGTGAACTGATAAAGATGCTAAATTTCCATGCCCTTCGGGGGACAAAAGATATTCTGCCTCAAGAATCATGTAAATGGCAGGAACTGGAGAATAAAGCCCGAAATTTCTTTAAGTGCTATAATTATAAAGAAATACGTACCCCGATAATAGAAGAACTTTCTCTTTTTATCCGTTCCGTAGGTAAGGCTACAGACATTGTCCAGAAAGAGATGTATTCTTTCTCCGACAAAGGTAAGAGAAAGATATGCCTGCGTCCCGAAGCAACGGCTTCATGCGTACGTGCATATCTGGAAAATAGTCTGCATATCAATGAGCCCCTCTCCAAATTTTATTATATCGGCCCGATGTTTAGAGCAGAGCGCCCTCAGGCCGGGAGGCTCAGACAGTTTCATCAGATCGGTGTTGAGGCGATGGGCTCATACAGCTATTTTCTCGATGCCGAAGTAATTTCCCTCCTGGTTAATCTGGTTAAGGAATTCTCAGATCGGAAGAGCAC
>JBFZAB010000128.1:0-5655 GCA_041309285.1 Candidatus Omnitrophota bacterium | reverse complement strand
ATTTCGCGATTTAGGAAAATGCAATCGTCAAGATTGACGCCTCCCGATTTCTCGACTAAGAACTTGAGCACATTCCTGCTTCCCTGGCGCTTAAGTTCCAATTCAACCAATTCTATTCTTTGCAGATTAAGGAAAGGCAAAACTAATTCTTTTATCCTGTTAATACTTTCTTGCTCAAACATCGTTATCTCCAATGAACAGAAAATTTACGGAGTAGAAGCGACGTAAATTGTAGCACCTATTCGGGGCGTCTGTGAATTGGACCCAGCTCTAATTTCTCAGAGTATACAAAACACAGCAGAAAATTAGGGCTGGGTTAAATTCAGACATGCAATTTAGCTTTACTAAAGTCTGCTAAATTGCGTCTTCATTTAATAAAAAAAGTGGGTCTTTTAACCCACTTTTAAATTGCCCCCCTTTCTATAAAGGCGAGGTTATTCTACTGCAATTTATCTATCTTGTCAAGTATTTTTTCTATAGCTTCCTTCTCCTCCAGGCTCGTAACCTCTCCCGTCTTACGCTCTTTCAGTTCTATTACCCCTGCCTCCAGAAACTTTTTACCCACGGTTAACCTTAAAGGAACGCCCAAAAGGTCCGCGTCTTTAAACTTTATTCCGGCACTCAGTTCCCGGTCATCCATAAGGACACTGGCACCCTGTTTTAATAATCCCTCATAAACTTTTTCTGCTGCCAATTTGATTTTTGCATCATCCATATTTGTGGGCAGGATGAGTATTTCAAAAGGGCAGAGTTCTCTATTCCAGATTATCCCGTTTTCATCGTTATTCTGCTCAATGGATGCGGCAACTATGCGGTTTACCCCGATACCATAGCAACCCATAATCAGGGGGTTTTCCGCTCCTTGAGCATCCAGGAAAAGAGCCTTAAGTACTTGCGTGTATTTTGTGCCCAATTTAAATACATGGCCTATTTCAATGGCAGTAATTATAGTTATCGTTTTACCGCATTTAGGGCAAGGGTCTTCTTCCCGGATAAAACGAAAATCGCCGAAATTATCCGCCCTAAAATCGCGTTCTAAATTGACGTTAACCAGGTGCTTGTCTTTTTTATTTGCTCCTGCGATAAAATTACTTAAACCTGAGACTGAATAATCGGCCAGAATCTTTACCCCTTTTAAACCTACGGGGCCGGAAAACCCTATCGGTCCTCCGGTTATCTGTTCTATTGTCTTTTCATCTGCCAGGCTTAGACTATTTACTTTAAGAAATCTACCGAGCTTAACAGGGTTTACTTCGCAGTCACCGCGCACCAGGACTGCCAATTCTTTGCCATCGGCAATAAAAACTATGGTTTTAACCAGATCTTGTGGCGTAACTTTGAGCAAATGTGCAACTTTTTCTACCGTTGATACTCCCGGTGTACTTACCTCTTCTATCGATTTCAACTTCTGGTTTCTGTGTTCTGGTTTCCGGTCACTATTCTCTACACATTCCGCCTTATCAAAACTCGCAGCATAGCCGCAATGTTTACATACGACGATTTTATCCTCTCCGCTTTCGGCCGGAACCATAAATTCATGTGATGCATTTCCTCCCATCATCCCGGGGTCAGCCTCTACGGGAATATATTTCAGACCACATCTTGTAAAAATTCGGCAATAGGTATCATACATTGTTTTGTAGCTTTTCTCCAACCCCTCCCAATCGGCATCGAAGCTGTAAGCATCCTTCATAATAAATTCAGAAGTCCTGATTACGCCAAAACGCGGACGGGGCTCGTCGCGAAATTTGGTTTGAATCTGATATAACGTTTGAGGCAGCTGCCGGTAAGACCGGATTTCTCCGGCGATTAAGCTCGTGATTATTTCCTCGTGGGTGGGGCCAAAAACTATTTCTTTCCCGTGGCGGTCTTTATAGGTAATCAGGATATCAGGCTTGAGGAGTTCGTAGCGTCCGGTCTTCTCCCAGAGTTCTTTAGGATGCATCGCCGGCATGAGAACTTCCTGGGCACCTGCGGCATCCATTTCCTGGCGGACTATACCAATTACCTTATTAAGGACCCTCCAGCCCAAAGGAAGATAGGAGTAAGTTCCACTGGCAAGTTTGCGGATCAGCCCGGCACGAAGCATGAGCTTATGGCTAATCGCCTCGGTCTCTTTAGGATCCTCTTTAAATGTAGGAATAAACGCCTTTGACCAGCGCATTAATGAGCACTTGATTTACGGAGCAAAGCGACGTAAATCAATCTCCTTTATTTAACTAACCTGTTTGCGCGAATTAATCCCGCACCTTTTTAGTATTCAATAAGTTTTAAAGCAATAATTCTTTAAAACTTGACTAGATAAAAGGTGCGGGATAAGTTCAGCCGAAAAACTTACCTGCCTGCCGGCCAGGCAAGCGTTCACTTTGTTCCGTAAGTTTTGGTTTCACTCAGCATAACATGGGAGAAAAGCTAAGTCAATTGACAAATGCAGCTGGTAGGATTAGCAGAATGCTTCCAGAAGTTCAGTTATGACCATAACGCTGCTGTAGCGGCTATCGGAAAGAGGAAAAATGAGCCTGAGAACATTTTCTACTTGCATCTTTATTGATCGTTCAGGGATAGAATTAATAAATTCTGCTAAATTTAAGAGCGGACAATGATGTGTAGACCAAAATCCTGAAGACTCGCCGGCAATCGAATCCCAAATTTTTAGAAATCCACTTATATTAGGACCACCTAAATCCAATGTAAGAATCTTACCCATTTCTTTATCAAATCTTAATTGATAATTGACGCCTGCGATTAAGAATCTGATATCAAAATTACTTTCCATATATAAATCTCTCCAATTAAATCTAGAACCAATTCTTAAACTTTGATCTTGATCACCGCAATAAACATAACAAACCCTAACAGATGGAAGACTATTGGTATCTATAAAATCGACAAGCGGTGTAAATGTTTCTTGATTATTCTTTCTGTTTCTACTCCAAATACCTAATTGACCGTCTTTAATACAAATTTCGCCGTTCTCCTCAGGGGTAACCCCTGCTGTTAGGTTTTTATAATTGGGGCTTAATTTACCTTTCGCAAAATCTTCAAGAATAGTTATAATAAAATTTATATCCTCAGCAATAAGCCATACATCCGGTCCGCTCGGATTTAGCCCAATACCTCCTCTTAAAAATACTACCATTTTTTGAAACAGCGAAGTCAAGCCTTCATTTACATCTAAAGCCAATTTACTAAGAAAAACCTCAACCATTGAGTTATCCATACCTTCTACTAGTTTACCTCTGGTTTCTTGTATAAAAGTTCTGCTGAATTGAGGTATCCTGTCTCTCATTGAACATATTGCTTCGGTAAGATCTTCTCCGTATCGGCTAAGATTTCTGTATCTAGGGTCGGTAGCCGCAAGAGACATAGTAATGTCTTCCATCGTCTCTAATGCATCTCGGGGATTAGGCACAAATTCAAGCAGATAATACAAGGCATCTTCAATAGAGATTATTCCGTTTGCTCTATTAAAATATTCTATTAATCTACCAAGGCCAAATTTATTAGCGATATTTCTTAATCGCTCCCAATCAGATTCTGAAACCTTAGCAAAAACAGTATCATGCTTACTCTCAGAAAACTCTTTCTTTAAATCCACAATGCTGTTTTCTTCTAAGAAAATAGTTGCGTTCTTCAGTCTATCAGTACCCGAAGGCAATGGTTGTAAATAATCTATGTATGTTGCTAAACCGTCTTCTGGATTTGAAAATCTTAAATCTACCATAAATTCCATCACCTCATCAGGCGAGATAAGAGCATATCTTTTTTCATCAACTTCTATTAGTCTATAATCTTTGAAAAGCGGTGAAAATTTTAAGCTTACACCATCTATAGATACGTGACCATCAGGTCCGATAATAGGGCCGTTTAAAGAAAATGCGCTGGTTTCTGGACTATGTATTCTTCTGGCTTCTGTTAAAGGAGCAAACAGAAGAAGGCAACCTAAAGAGAAAAATAATATTTGCCTAAATTCTAATCTTTTAATGCCCATAATTTGCTAAGTTCCTTTCTGATTATAAGTATAGCACGAGAATCGAATTCGTCAAGGGAGGTGCATGAATAAAAAACTAGGGAGGATGTTAAAAAAAGTATTTAGACGGAAGATTGATTGATTATTTTGGCAGGAAGATGACTTATTCGCTATTTATTGATATTCTTCAGTAAAACGCTGATAATATCTTTTTCCTTTACGCGGCTGACGATTTTTCCCCTCTTAAATAAAACCCCGCAGTGTTTTCCTCCGGCGATACCGATATCGGCTTCACGTGCTTCGCCGGGGCCGTTAACTTCACAGCCCATGATTGCAACTTTAACTGGACGAGTAGAAAGTAGAGAGTAGCGAGTAGACAGTAATTTTTCCTCTAAGTCTTGGGCAAGTTTGACCACATCAATCTGGGCCCTGCCACAAGTTGGACAGGAAATAACCTGAGGTCCAAATTGTCTTAAACCTAAGCCGGAAAGGATCCAGCGGGCTACCCTAATTTCCTCTTCGGGCTTGGCAGTCAAGGAAACCCTTATTGTATCGCCAATACCTTCGGATAAAAGAATTCCCAAACCCATCGCCGATTTTATCCCGCCCTCAAAGGAAAGTCCGGCAGCGGTAATTCCCAAATGAAAGGGATAATCGCAGAGGTGCGCCATTTCACGATAGGCCTCAACCGTCGTCAAAACATCAGAGGCTTTTAACGACACCATAATATCGTAAAAATTCAGTTTCTCTAAAATCTTAATATATTCTAAGGCACTCTTTACCATAGCTGTGCCTTGTGCCTTGTGCCTTGTGCCCCTTGACTTTAGCGATCCTGAATTTATTCCTACCCTTATCGGTATTTTTTTCTTTTTCGCCACTTTTACTATTTCTCCAATCTCATCAGGCCGGTAGATATTCCCGGGATTTAAGCGAATAGCATCACTCCCGGATTCGATAGCTGAAAGCGCGAGCCGATAATTAAAATGAATATCCGCCTCAAGGGGAATATTTATTCTTTTCTTGATTTTTTTTATTACCCTTGCATCAGCTTCGTCTTTTACCGCTACCCGGATTATCTCGCAGCCGATACTCTCCAAATCCTTAATCTGACCAACCGTCGCTTTAATATCGCTGGTTTTGGTCTTAGTCATCGACTGCACCGAGATAGGTGCACCTTCCCCTACCTTGACTTTACCGATCTTAATTACCCGCGTTTTTCTTCTTTTCATCTTTAATAAGTAGATAGTTTACGGAACGAAGCGACGTAAGCTATAGCGAAGCGTCTACGAATTAAACCCAGCACTAATTTTCTACTTCTGAATTTCATCTTTGAGAAATTAGTGCTGGGTAAATTTCCCGAATGCATTTATTCCTCAAGAACAATTTCGGAATTCCGAAGCACCACTCTGGAGAGTAGCTTCATTCGGGACAACCAAACAATCCCGAAGTTTCGGGATTGTGGCTTTATTTATTTCTTCCATAAATGAGTTATTTTTTCAAATATCTGAAAGCGCACCAGGTCGTTATAGGAGACAAAAACCATTAAAGCAATTAACGCGGCAATGCCTACCTGGGTAACCCGCTCTTGCGTTTTAAAGCTGACCGCCTTACCGCGAAACTTTTCAATTAAAAGAAATAAAATATGCCCGCCGTCTAAAACCGGTATGGGCAGAATATTAAATATG
>JBFZAB010000127.1:0-4456 GCA_041309285.1 Candidatus Omnitrophota bacterium | reverse complement strand
GGCAAGTATGGGAACTTTAAAACCGCTGATAGCAGAAATGGTAGCGCTCTCTTTACTGGTGAGAATTTTGCTAAGGCCTCCAACTACTGCCGATTCAATATTTACCCAGGGAAGGAAAAACGAAATAAAAATTATCACTGTCAAAACCAACATCCCTAATTTATATTTATCCATTTTCTCCCTCCTTTTATTTTCATATTACCCGAAGGAAATTATTTACTTCTGTTCGCTTGTTTCGCCTTCAAGTTCTTTTTGTTTTCTCTTTGCTTCTCTCTCGGCTTTTCTCTTTGCCTTTTCCACTTCTTTTTCTTTTTTCTTGGCTTCCTTCTAAGCTTGTTTTTTTGCCTTTTCGGCTTCTTTCTCCGCTTTCCTGGCCTCTACCTCGGCTTGCTGGGTAGCTTTCTTTTCTTCAATCTTGGCCTTCTTAGTATCCTTATCCAGACCGCCCAGGTGCAGTCCCTTATTCTTGTTTGCGGCAAAACCAGATGTAGAAGAGGCAATCAGGGCTAAAGCAAAAATACAGGCAATAATCTTTTTCATCTTACTTCTCCTTTCCATTTTCTATAAATAATTACTCTCCGTGGTAATCTTTATATTCGGAATATATCCCTTGTTAATCAAGAAAATGTTTTCTCATGGATTTAGAAATTTTCCGCTAAAACCTCGTAAAACGCTTGGGGGTGCCTACAGGCGGGACATTCCTTAGGAGCTTCATCGCCTTCAAAGACGTAGCCGCAATTAATGCAGTGCCATTTTACCGAAGCCTTTTTCTTAAAAACCTCATTATTTGAGATATTGTTGATTAATTTTCTGTACCGGGATTCATGAAACCTCTCTACCTTGGCTATCTGCTCAAAAGAACGCGCAACTTCAGAGAACCCTTCTTTTTTTGCCGTATTGGCAAAATCTGAGTATAACACGGTCCATTCCATATTCTCCCCTGCGGCCGCTTCGGAAAGATTGGCCTTTGTATCTTTTATCGCCCCTGCCGGATAGGACGCGGTTATCTCCAAATCCCCACCCTCAAGATATTTAAAGAATACTTTGGCGTGTTCTTTTTCGTTCTCCGCGGTTTCGGTGAAAATATTTGCTATCTGCTCATATCCTTCTTTCCTTGCTGCAGAAGCGAAATAGGTGTATCTGTTGCGGGCCTGCGATTCACCCGCGAATGCCTTGAGTAAATTCTTTTCCGTCTCTGTTCCTTTGATAGATTTTCCCATACAAAGCCCCTTTCCTTTTACCTTTCTATCTTTTTAAAAAACATCCCTAAGCCAAATAATTTGCTTATCTTCATTATCCTGTTGGCGTTTCCTTAATCCGATTTTTGACCTATAATACGGTATACTACTGCGCCAATTAATGCACCCGCAATTGGAGCCACCCAGAACAGCCAAAGTTGCTCTATGGCCCAGCCGCCGACAAAAAGTGCTACTCCAGTACTGCGTGCAGGATTTACCGAAGTATTAGTAACGGGGATGCTGATCAAGTGTATTAAGGTCAGGCCCAGGCCGATAGCAATCGGGGCAAATCCCTGCGGCGCCCGCTTAGCGGTCGCACCGAGAATAATTAACAAAAAGAACATGGTCATGACTACTTCCGTTACTAATGCCGCCAGTAAAGAATATCCGCCGGGAGAATGAATCCCGTAACCATTTGAGGCAAAACCCGAAGAGACATTAAAACCTGCCTTACCGGTAGCAATAAGGTAAAGAATACCTCCCGCAAGAATACCGCCAAGAACCTGGGCAATAATGTAGGGAACAAGCTTGCGTGCCGGGAAACGTCCACCGGCCCACAATCCGATGGAAACTGCCGGATTAAGATGGCAACCCGAGATGTGTCCTATTGCATACGCCATGGTTAATACCGTCAGACCAAAGGCAAGAGAAACTCCAAGTAGCCCGATACCTAATCCGGGAAATGCTGCGGCAAGAACCGCACTCCCGCAACCACCTAAAACCAACCAGAAAGTTCCAAAAAGCTCTGCACAATAAGCCTTCATCTTCCCTCCTTTCTGTTTTTGAATTTATAAAACATGCGCAAAAATTTGGACAAAAAAACCTCCGGGGTTATCGGAGGTTTGGTATTCATTAATCGTTTGCAATTTACTATTTATCATTCGCAATTTGCCCTGTGTTAAAGATTATTTGCTGCAGCGAATTTCTATATATTCACCATCCTGGACAATATATTCCTTACCTTCCAGGCGCGCCTTACCGGCCCCCCGCGCCGAAGAAATATTTCCCGCGCTTACAAAATCATCATAAGCCACAACCTCTGCGCGGATAAACCCTTTTTGTATTGCCGAATGAATGCATCCGGAGGCTTCCCAGGCAGTGGTTCCCTTCTTTATCGACCAGGCACGGGATTCCTTTTCCCCTGCCGTGAAAAAGCAGATGAAACCCAAACCGTAGTAAGCATCAAAAAGAAGTTTATTCTTGTCCCCGGCGCTTTGCTGCGACGTAAAGTAAATAGGCTTTACCGTAAGCAGGGAATATGCTGAGACCATTTTTTTCTCTTCCTCGCTGGTTATTTCGAGCTGTGAAAGCAGGCCTTCTTTATCCAGATGTTCCTTAAAACGATCGAGTACATTTTTCTCCGTCGCCACGGCACCACGGGCAAGCCGCAGTTCCACAAATTCAAGGTCAGAAAGAATCAAATCCGCTTTTGCGCCTTCAGAGGCAATGATACCGTCTGCCTCTTTTAATTTATCCGGATCGGTGATAATTTCCACCTGAAGATAAGTCTTCTTGGCCGACTTAAACATTTTCTCCAGGGTATCCAAGCGGGAATCGACGATGCTTATTTTGACCGGGTCAATACCTTCTATACCGATAATACCTATTTTCATATTTATAATGGTTGAGGGGTTAGAAAAAATTCGGAGGGTCTCCGATATTAGCATTACTAAAGCTACAAAAATATTATATGCGTAATGCCTTAAAATATCAAGGATAATATGAGGTTAGGAAGGATTTTTCTATGCTAAAAAACCTTTTGTCAATTCTGTTTTAATCTCTCTCTTGCCTCTTCTGTGACAGATTCAAGTAACCCTTCTTTATCCAGATAAGAAAGTACCGCATAACAGCTATTATCGAAGAAATTAAACATTCTTATAAGAGACCTGCCCAGACAGGGAACAGTTGTCTCCTGAAAATGTCTACTGGTTAATAAACTCCTAAGGTCTTCGAACTCTCCGCCGTTTTCTCTTGCTACGCATACAGCCAATTCTCTCACATAAAAAGCAATTTGTTTGGGATTGGTTTTACAAATATCAGCCCAGCTTAAGAATCGGGTAATGGCTGGATACGCCTTGATCCATTCGGCTTCTTCTTCGGAGCCCTGATTTTCCACTTCAGAGGATCCCTCAATAACAACAGGGGTTTCTTCATGTTGTGTCTCTTCTTCCTCGAGAACTAAGGAGAATGCATCTTTCTTCAGATCATCCCAACTGTTGTATCCCCATTCGGCCCTATGGTTATAAAACTCTTTGTATAATTTATACCCTTCGGGATCATCTTTGATTATAGCGGTTGAAATGGTTCCTAGCCTTGCGGCAACACTTCTTAGTCTCTCCAGAAATAATTCTTTGGTCCATCTGAATACTCCTACCGGTTCAAGCCCAGCTGCCCTTACCGCATCTGACCAACTCTCGTAACCCCATTCAGTTTTGTTATGGTCAAATGCCCAATATATCTTACCCCCCTCGGAATCATTTTGAAAACTTAGGCTTGAAGTAGTTTCCAATCTCGCGGCAGTACTTCGTATTTGCGCCAGAAATAATTCTTTGGTCCATCTGAACACTCCTACGGGGTCAAGCCCAGCAGTCTCTACCGCCTCTGACCAGCTGTTATAACCCCATTCGGACTTGTGAGCATGAAATGCCTGGCATAATTTACTTCCTTCGGAATCATTCTGAATTTCTTGAGTCGAAGCGGTCCCTAGTCTTGTAACGATTTCCCGCAGTTTCGTTAAGAATGCTTCATTAGTCCATCTGAACACCGGCTCAAGCCCGGCCGCCTCTACAGCGTCTGACCAGCTCCCGTAACCCCACTTAGCCTTGTTAGTATAAAATGCTGAATATACTCTGACCCCATCAGGGTCAGCTCTAAATGCTGCAATTGAAGTAGTTCCTAGCCTTGCGGCAATTTCTTGTATTTTTGTCAGAAATAATTCTTTGGTCCAGTGATATTGCGACGCGGTGCTGCCCCCTCTTACCCTCCTTGTCCCGAATGACATTTCATCTCTTACGGGATAAACCCGGGTAAGATGAACAGATAATAAAACTTCCGCCAAGAACAAGACAATCCCCTTAACTATTGCTTTTCTCATAGTTTTAGATAGATTTTCCCTAAAGAAAGTATTAGGTTGTCACACAACTCACTCCGGCCTATAATTACACAGATTTCTAAAAAGGCAGGGATAATAACTACGACGTTTCTAATCTATGTAATCT
>JBFZAB010000126.1:0-2638 GCA_041309285.1 Candidatus Omnitrophota bacterium | reverse complement strand
TCCGTAAATTATTTTAAATGCCCGTATCCGCTGAAAAAGTAAACGCCTTGGCCGATAGAATGGCTAAGCTCGGTGTTTCCGAAAAAGATTTTTCCGAATCTTTTATCCGCTCTTCCGGCCCTGGCGGGCAAAAAGTAAACAAAAGTTCTTCTCAGGTTCAACTGGTTCATCTTCCCACCGGCCTTTCTGTAAAATGCCAGCGCGAGCGTTCTCAAAGTCTGAACAGATTCATCGCGCGAAGGTTATTGCTGGATAAAATTGAGGCAAAACAAAAAGGCTTCGTAGAAGAAAAAAAGAAAATAAGGGAAAAAATCCGGCGGCAAAAAAGGAAAAGAAGCAAAAAAGCCAAAGAAAAAGTTCTCGCCTCTAAACACAAGCGTTCAAAGACAAAAGTCCTGCGCGGCAAAGTAGTTATCGACGATTAGATATAGCTTGGCAACAAATTTCAAACTTCAACTGCCGCATCAAAAAAGCGAGTTAATGCGAGTATGTCAGATATTTTTATGTAAATGACCTTTCTGTATAATCAGCAAGGCAACCGATCCTTATAGAGATTTGCAAACTGGTTGAGCGCCTTGCCCCAATCTCTGGCGGGCATTGTCCACTTTTGCTGGATGTTTTTCAAGGACAAATACAGCAACTTGATAGCTGTCTCGTCATTCAGTTAATAATATCTTGCCGCGGTTAAAATAATAATCCACGGCAAGGCACAATAATAGCTATTTCAATTTAGGCAACCTGGGGTACCTGGTCGGATTACGTCCCTGGGCGTATGGTTGCTGATACTCTCGTGTCACACTAAAATTTTTCATGTACTGAAATATGGAAGTTGCAACCTTTTCAAAGTCGGGGTTTTTCATGGCTTCATCCTCAATGAATTCCCAAACCCATGCTTCTATTTGATCCAACTCTTTATCGGAAAATTTAGTAACTACAGTGCCTTTTTCCTGAAACTTTTTAAGTGCCTCACCGTTATCACATTCAGAAAGAGAGCTAAAATAAGTAATACTATCCATCGTGGCAACTTCAATAATTTTCTTTAAATCCGGCGGCAGCGTGTCCCAGACATCTTTGTTAATCATTAAGCCTCCAACCCCTGAAGGAATATTCTACCCGGGACCAATATTGTATTTGGTAACCTCTGCTAAGCCAAGACTTAAATCAACTAGAGGAGAGTTGAAACTTGCGGCATCGATCTGTCCGCTGCCCAACGCCTGAGCCATCTGTGCGGGATCTGTCATCACCGGGGTAGCCCCGACTTTTGTCATGACGTAACCTGCCGCTCTTCCCGATACTCTAATTTTGTTTCCCTTGAGATCTGCCAGCGTTCTAATGGGCGTGCGTGAACGTATTCCCGATCCGACTGATGCAACACTATGCATATAATAAATCAAATTATATTTACCGTACATTTCATTAAACAATTCCCGCCCACCGCGATGCATATACCAATTTATTATGTCGTGCTGGGAAGCCGCCATAGGTATTGTTCCCAGTATGTCAAACACGGTGTTTTTACCCTGCCAGTAACCGGGATAATCGATGCCCATCTCCACGGAGCCTTTGGCGACTGTATCAAAAACAGCCGACGTGGGAACAAGTTCTCCTGCTGAATAGATGGTAATCTGCATGCGCCCACCGCTAAGCTCGTAAATGTTTTTAACAAGACGCTTTTCGACCTGAGCAAAAGCTGTATATGATGGCCAGACGGAAACCAATCGCCATTTATATACCTTTTGGGCAAAAGCTGTAGATGCCAACATCACCAAGGCTGTGATGGTAGCTACAATTATTGTAATTCCATAGGTTTTTCTCATTACCAACACCCTCCCTTTCCAAAAAACATCCTATTTTTTAAATGTTATTTTAACCCCAATAATAGCTTAACTATCTTCAAAAACATTTAACGCTTATTAGCTTCGGCTATGTATCATGCTGGCTTATCTCTTGTGAAACCCGAAACTAATTGCTTTTTTTATTTCAGAAAATATTAATTTCTTTCTCCGCTAAAAGTGCCTTGCAACTTCTCTGCTCCGTCTGAAAGCTCAACGCCTCCGGACATTTTATCACCATCAACTCTGCCCGTATAAACACTTGTTACCCCGCCTAGCGAAAATCTGATTACAAATCTTTTCCCTTCAACACTTCCCCTTACTGATGTTTCTCCGAACAGACCCTTATAATCACCAGTTAATCTATTGCCATCCTGCTTCAATATAAAATCAGGATTACCCGGACCACGCGGTGTGATAACGGTCACTTGCCATTTCCCGGTCATATCTACATCCGCGACGGCCGGCTTGGGAGCAACTGGAGCTGGCGCAACTGGTTTAGGAGCGGGGGCTAGCGCTGGGGCCGGAGCAACTGGTTTAGGCGCTGGCGCTGGGGCCGGGGCCACTGGAGTTGGAGCTGGCGCGGGAGCAACTGGAGTTGGCGCTGGGGCCGGAGCAACTGGAGCCGGCGCGGGTGCAGGGGCGGGAGCTACAGGTCTAGGCCTAGCGACGGGAGGTGCGCTTGTTCTTTCTCCGCTGAATGTGCCTTGCAATTTCTCTGCTCCGTCTGAAAGCTCAACATTTCCAGAGATTTTATTACCATCAACCCTGCCCGTATAAACACTTGTTACCCCGCCTAGCGAAAA
>JBFZAB010000125.1:0-3593 GCA_041309285.1 Candidatus Omnitrophota bacterium | reverse complement strand
CTATAAAAGCTTATTGGTTATTCGTAACCAAATGTACTCCCGGGGAGGTATACAATATAGGAGGAGTGGAAACGATGACGGTAGGCGAAATGCTGAATAAGTTAATTGAGCTGTCTATGGTAAAAAATATCAAGATTCAGGCTGATCAGTCTCGTTTAAGGCCTTCGGACGTGACCTTGCAGATTCCTTGTATCGATAAATTCAGGGAAGCAACCGGCTGGAAGCCAGAAACGCCGTTTAAAAATACGTTAGAAGATCTGCTTGATTACTGGCGGAATTATTTTAAAATAGTAAAAAAATAAATTAATGTTTTATAAAGGGAAAAAAGTTTTAGTTACCGGGGGAGGAGATTTGATAGGATCCCACATTGTCCAAGAGCTTTTAAAACAAGATGCCAAAGTGCGCGTCGTTGAATATGGGAAGCCCATTGTATTGAAAGACAGCCGCATAGAAATTCTTAATGGAGATTTGACGAAAAAGGAAGATTGTCTGCGGGCAGTCGAGGGGATTGATTATGTTTTTCATGCTGCCGGCGTTACCGTTGGAGCCGCTGTAACAACAGGCAATCCAGAGGGCGCCATGGAGAGCATGGTTTCAAATCTAATACTTACTGCCAGAATGCTTCAGGCCGCTTGGTTAAAGAATGTTGAGAGATTTTTGTTATTTAGCAGCAGTGCAGTGTATCCGGTTGCAGACTACGCTATTAAAGAAGAAGAGGTCTGGAACGGTCCTCCTCACCAGTCTTATTTTGGTTATGGCTGGATGAGGCGATATTTCGAAAAACTGGGCGAGTTTGTAGGGTCGAAATCTGATGTAAAAATAGCCATCATCCGTCCTACCACAACATATGGCCGAGGCGATAACTTCGATCCCATAACAAGCCAGGTAATCCCTGCCTTAATCAAAAAGGCGGCGGAAAAACAGAACCCTTATACGGTTTGGGGAACAGGAGAAGAAGTCAGAGATTTCATACATGCCAGCGATTTGGCGCGCGCTTGCCTGCTTATTTTAGAAAAACATGCAATATGCGATCCTGTTAATATCGGTTCTGGTAATGGTACAAAAATTAAAGAGATTGTAAAAATAATTCTTGAGGCTGCTGACTATGAAAACGCCAATGTTATTTTTGATTCGTCAAAGCCTTCGACTATACCATTTAGAATTGTTGATGCGTCGAAAGCAACCAAATTACTGGGATTTACTCCCCGCGTGTCATTAGAAGAGGGTTTAAGAGACATGTTTAATTGGTATGCAAAAAAGAATGAATTAATTAACTAAACCATATGGATTTATCTGAACTAAAAGAAAAGGCAAAATACTTACGCAGAGAGGCTTTTGAAATGGCGATTAATGCCGGAAAGGGGCATTTGGGAGGATCTTTATCGTGTACAGAAATTTTAGTTTCCTTATATTATGGGAACATCCTTAAGTTTGACCCCAAAAATCCTAAATGGGAAAAAAGGGATAGGTTTATTCTAAGCAAGGGGCACGCAAACAATACTTTATATGTGTTATTGGCGGATTTAGGCTTTTTTCCGAAATCAGAATTATCAAAATTTGCAAAAGACGGCGGTATCTTGGGGGGACACTGCGATAATAGGGTGCCAGGCGTGGAAGCCACTACAGGTTCTTTGGGTCATGGTTTAGGCATAGCCTCCGGCATGGCCTTGGCGGCAAAGCTGGACAGTAAAGATTATGTGGTATTCGCAATATTGGGAGATGCCGAATGCCAGGAGGGCAGCACATGGGAAGCCGCAATGTTTGCCAATCATCACAATTTGAATAATTTAATTATTTTCGTAGACCGCAACAGGCTTGGCTCAGAGGATTTCACCGAGAATACCTCACAATTGGAACCGTTAGAGGAAAAATGGAAAGCATTCGGGTGGGATACCAAGGTTGTCAACGGTCATTCTGTTGAAGAAATTATGTCGGCTTTGAAAGATTACAGGACAAGGAAATCTGTTAAGCCCTTAGTTATAATAGCCAATACGATTAAAGGCAAGGGAATAAAATCTTTAGAAGATAATCCGAAGTCTCATCATACATTGCCGCGAGGGGAAGAAATTGATATAGCAAAAAAAGATTTAGCATAATGAAAATCTATAACGATACAAGAGACGCAATATTCGGAGAGCTATATGAAATCGCCATAAAGGATCCGAATGTTATATTATTGTCTGCGGACACAGGCGCTTTTGTCTTTAAGGAGTTTAAGAAAAATTTACCCAAACAATTTTTTAATGTCGGAGTATCCGAGCAGAATACTATGAGTGTCGCCGCCGGACTTGCTTTATCCGGCAAGCGCGTATTTGTTTTTGGTCTTGCAAATTTCGTAACGTTGCGCTGTTACGAACAAATAAAAATTGATATTTGTTGCATGGAACTTCCGGTGACCATATTGGGATCAGGAATGGGATATCTTTATAGTTCAGACGGTCCCACTCATCACATGACGGACAACGTGTCTCTGATGAGAGTTCTTCCGGGCATGACCGTATGGTGTCCTTCTGACTATACAATGGCTGCGTCAATGGTGCATTTGGCTTATCAAAAAAATGGACCGGGTTGCATTCTTTTTGACAAAGGACCATTTTCTCATATCTATGATCAGAGCAGCCATGATTTTTCAGATGGTCTGTTCCTGTTAAAACCGGGGAAAGACATGGTTGTTATTACAAACGGAATAATGACAAACTATGGTTTAAATTTAATAGACGAACTAAATAAGAACGGCATTGATGCAGCCTTAGTTGATTTATATAGGCTGAAACCCATTAATAAAAAATTATTATTTGAAACCGTAAGGCATTTTAAGAGAGTTGTAACCGTAGAAGAATCTACGATTTTAGGCGGTCTCGGAAGCGCCGTTCAGGAAGCTCTAAACGAAAGCGGGCTTTCAATCCCTGTTAAGAGCTTTGGGGTTCCCGATGTATTTCGTCGCGAGGTGGGAAGCCGGGAAATGCTTCGTTGTTTAGACGGGCTGGATATTCCCACTCTCTCCAAGGAAATTTTAAAATGGATTTAATCCTTTTTACTTAAACGGCGGAGAGAGGGTTGATCTCCGCCCCGGTCAAAATAATTTTAATTGCAGCAATTTTAAATGCTTATGAAAGACGAAAAATTAGACAAACAAGAACTCTACAGAAGTTCTAGAGAAAATATAATCAGGCAGGATTTCGTAAAACATTTCCGGGATTGCCCGATACCCGACGATGAAATCCTCCAGAATTTAGGGTTATTTTTGAGTTCGAAAAATTTGTCCAGGATTCTGTTTATGAATCATATCTATAAGCAGATTATTGACGTCCACGGTGTTGTGTTTGAGTTTGGAACCAGATGGGGACAAAACCTGTCTTTATTCTCGGCTCTTAGGGGTATATATGAACCGTTCAACAGGGTGCGGAAAATTGTTGGTTTCGACACCTTTACCGGTTTCCCTAATATCAGCGAAAAGGACAACAAAGAATGTTCATTAGTAAAAGAAGGGGGGTTGTCTTGTACGGAGAAATATGCCGAGTATCTTGAAAAAGTTTTGGAATATCAAGAGAAGGACAATCCGTTGTCTCATATTAAAAAATTCGAATTAAGGA
>JBFZAB010000124.1:0-10150 GCA_041309285.1 Candidatus Omnitrophota bacterium | reverse complement strand
GAATATTTTATACTTTGTATTTTATATTTGATTTTTAATTTTTGATATTATCTGCAGAAATATGAGTTATCAAGTAAGATTAGAGGTGTTTGAAGGCCCCCTGGACCTGCTGCTCTTTCTGATTAAGAAAAACGAGGTGAATATATTTGATATTCCCATTGCCCAGATTACGGAACAATATCTTGAATATCTGGAGCTGATGGAATTGATGGATCTTAGTATTTCCGGGGAATTTCTTGTTATGGCAGCAACCCTTATGCATATAAAGTCCAAAATGTTGCTTCCTCCTGAGGAGGTACCCGAAGAAGAAGAGGCTGATGATCCGCGTGCAGAGTTAGTGAAAAAATTACTTGAGTACTCCAAGTTTAAAGAAGTAGCCATTGCTTTAAGGGAAAAGGAATTAAGAAGGAAAGAAGAATTTATAAGGACGGGCGGGCGCAGCCAGTTTACGGATGAAGAAGGCGGCATATATTTTGAAGCATCGCTTTTTGATCTTATCAGCGCTTTTTCTAAGGCAGTTGGACGTGTTTCAAAAGAAGCTTTTCAGGAGATTATAAGGGATGAGGTCACTGTTGAGCAAAAGATACACGAACTCCTGCATCTTCTGGTCAATAATGTCGTAGTATATTTTACGGATTTATTCAAAAAGGCAAAGACGAAGATAGAAGTTGTGGCGACATTCTTAGCAATACTTGAACTTATAAGGCTTAAGGAAATTATTGCGAGACAAAGGTCCGTATTTGGAGAGATTGAGATATTAAGGAATGAAAAACACCGCCTGGCTCCGGCTAAAGAAACCGTTTAATGTGTAATGTGAAAAGTTCTTCATTATACGGCTAAATTGCCCGCACATTAAACATAACGCTTCAAACTTTAAACTTCTTTATTATGGAAAGAGAAGAAATAAAACGCGTAATTGAGGCAGTGTTATTTGTCCACCACGAGCCATTGGTTATTGATAGACTTAGAGAGCTGTTCCAGGATGTGGATCCTCGCATGATACGCGAATTGGTTTATGAGTTGAAGACTGAATATGAAACCCAAAACCGCAGCTTTATCATCAAAGAGATTGCCGGAGGTTTTCAGATGGTCAGCGAGCCGCGGTATGCTACATGGATAAAGAAAATTTTTAAAACCGGACAAACTGACAGGCTTACGCTCCCTTCGCTTGAGACGCTGGCCATCGTTGCCTATAAACAGCCGATTACGCGCCTTGAGATTGAGGAAATACGCGGGGTAAATGTCGAAAATATACTCAAAAATTTACTGGAACTTAATTTATTAAGGGTGGCAGGGAGAAAACCCGGGCTAGGACGACCTATACTTTACGGAACAACCAAAAAATTTCTGGATTATTTTGGACTTAATTCTCTCGATGAACTTCCGCGTCTCGAGGATTTTATAGGTCAAATGAAGCCCGGACTTACGGAACAAAGTGAAAGTAAGGCCGTTTCAGATGAAGCTGTTTCTTCTGAAATGCTTCAGAATCCCAAGGAGGAACATAAGTAGTCTCCATGTTCAGGAATGGCTAAATTTGACCCAGAACCTTTTCAGTATTCAATGAGTTTTAAAATATTAATTCTTTAACTGGAATTAAATAAAAGGTGCCGGATTAATTCGCCCCGAAGATATGTCGGGGCTCATTAAAGGAGCGAAGATGGAACTATCTCGGCTGAGAAAACAGATTAACGAGATTGACCGCAATATTGTAGAAATCCTTAATAAGAGGGCAAGCCTCATATTGGAGGTAGGCAAGATAAAACACAAAAATAAAGAGCCTGTTTATGTGCCCGAGCGTGAAAAAGAAGTTTATGAAAAGGTTATCAGGGCTAGCAAGGGGCCGTTAAAAATCGATGCCCTCAAGGCGATATACCGGGAAATAATGTCCTCTTCAATATCGCTGGAGAAATCCGTAAAGATTGCCTATCTGGGTCCGCAGGCTACTTTTACCCATATTGCAGCGGTACAAAAGTTTGGCAGCCAGGTGAAATATCTTGATTGCAAAAATATCAGCGACGTATTTAACGAAGTAGAAAAAGGTAATGCTGATTACGGAGTGGTGCCGATAGAAAATTCCATTGAAGGGGCAGTGAACCATACGCTTGATATGTTTGTCGATTCAAAGGTAAGCGTTTGTTCAGAGGCGTCACTAGAGATAAAGCATAATCTGCTTGCCAATTGCCGTAAAGAAAAGATCAAGGCAATCTATTCCAATCCTCAGGTTTTTGGCCAGTGCCGGTTGTGGCTGGAATCAAACGTGCATAAGGCGGAGTTAGTCGAAGTTTCCAGCACTACCAGGGCCGCGGAAATTGCCGCTTCGGAAAAATTCTCAGCGGCTATTGCCTCGGAGCTTGCGGCTGACTGCTACGGATTAAAAATTATTGCCCGCTCAATCGAAGATAATCCGCATAATGTAACGCGTTTTCTCGTAATTGGTGAGACAATAGTGCGTCCCACGGGAAAAGACAAGACCTCGATTATGTTTTCCATAAAGGACAGGGTTGGGGCATTACACGATATGCTGGTTCCTTTTAAGAAACACAGGATAAATCTTACTAAAATAGAATCCCGGCCTTCCAAGCGCAAACCATGGGAGTATTATTTCTTTGTGGACATGAAAGGGCATATTGAGGACAAAGATGTTAAAAAAGCTATTCATGAGTTGGAAAAGAACTGTTCTTATTTAAAGACGTTAGGCTCTTATCCGGTTTCGGAATAAAAGGAGTAAGTTGTAATGATAAAAAATTCGGTGCGTAAACATATATGGGCGGTTAAACCTTATAAGCCCGGTAAACCCATTGAGGAGGTTCAGAGGGAACTGGGATTAAAGGATATTATTAAACTTGCCTCAAACGAGAATCCTCTTGGGCCGTCGCCCAAGGCGCTTATAGCGATAAAAGAGCACCTCATTAAAATAAATCGCTATCCCGAATCAAATTGTTTTTATTTAAAAAAAGCGCTGGCCGGGCGTTTTAATTTAACACCCTCAAATTTTATCATCGGAAACGGTTCCGACGAGATAATCGTTCTTTCGCTGCGCACCTTCATAAATCCGGATGACGAAGTTGTTGTGGCTACCCCGACTTTCCTGATTTATGAAATTCAAGCCAATGCCTGCGGGGCACGAATTGTCACAGTTCCGCTTAAAGATTTTAGGTACGATTTAAAAAAAATGAAAAGGGCGATTACTTCCCGGACGAAAATTGTCTTTATCGCCAATCCCGATAATCCCACGGGTACATACGTTACCGAGAAAGAAGTACTCGAGTTTATGGATGGGATGCCGAAGAAAACGCTGGTTTTCTTCGATGAAGCATATTTTGAATTTACTAAGGGCTTAAAGGATTTTCCCCGCACACTTAAGTTCTTAAAGAATAATAATGTAATCGTTGCCCGCAGTTTATCCAAGGCATATGGTCTGGCGGGATTAAGAGTCGGCTATGGTATTGCTTCGGAGGAACTTATCGGTTACCTTGAGCGGGTGCGCGAGCCGTTTAATGTGAATTCATTGGCCCAGGTGGGTGCTGCCGCAGCGTTAAAGGACGAAGATTTTTTAAAAAAAACTATAAGGACAACGGAAAAAGGAAAGAATTATTTATACCGCGAATTAAATAAACTCGGACTCCTGTATTTGACTTCGGCAACCAATTTCATATTAGTTGATGTAGGTGACGGAGAACGGATATTTAATTTCCTGTTAAAAGAAGGTGTTATAGTCAGGGATATGAAGGCCTGGAAACTACCCGGCTTTATCCGCGTAAATGTAGGGACAGAACCTGAAAACAGGCGATTTATAAAGGCATTAAAGAAAGTTATTCTAGAGTAACCAGAAACCGGTAACCAGAAAATCTGGTTACTTTTATCTGGTATCTGGTTTCTCCCAAAAGAAGTGAGGGTAAAATGATAGTTGTCTTACGTCCTGATGCGACCAAGGAGCAAATTGAGCACTTTGTCAATAAGGTGGAATCTTTGGGATTAAAAACAATGGTTTCTAAAGGTGTAGAACGTACAATCATCGGTATTATAGGAGAGGAAGATATTCTGCGGGCGCAGCCTCTGGAGGTATATCCGGGTGTTGAAAAAGTAATGCCCATACTTGCTCCGTATAAATTGGTTTCCCGGGAGTTTAAGCAGGAGAATACCGTTGTAGAGGTGAAGGGAGTAAGTATAGGAGGAAACAAAATAGCAGTGATGGCCGGGCCCTGTTCAATAGAAAAATATGAAATACTTCTTGAGACAGCGAAGAAGGTCAAGGCCGCCGGCGCTAATATATTGCGCGGGGGCGCATTCAAACCGCGTACCTCCCCGTATTCTTTTCAAGGGTTGGGTGAAAAGGGACTAGTGTATTTGAGGGAAGTGGCAGATAAAGTCGGAATGGTAGCGGTTACGGAAATTATGGATCCAAGAGACCTGCCTCTGATCGAGAAATATACCGATATTATCCAGATTGGCGCGCGTAATATGCAAAATTTCAATCTTCTTAAAGAAGTTGGGCTTTCCCATAAGCCGGTTCTTCTTAAGAGGGGAATGATGTCGACCATTAAAGAACTTCTCATGTCGGCTGAGTATATATTGTCCAACGGTAATTTTAATGTAATTTTGTGTGAGCGCGGCATAAGGACGTTTGAGGATGCTACACGCTTTACCCTGGATGTCAGTGCGATACCCGTAATAAAACAGCTGAGTCATTTGCCGGTAATGGTTGACCCTTCTCACGCGGCGGGTAAATGGGGACTCGTTTCGCCTCTTTCTATGGCAGCGGTTGCCGCCGGTTGCGACGGTTTAATTATTGAAGTTCATCCCAGCCCGGAGGATGCTCTTTCGGATGGAGCGCAGCAACTTCTCCCCGAGAGATTCAGCGATATGATGGAGAATTTAAGGAAGTTAGCTAGTTCGATAGGGAGAGAGATATAAGTGAAGATATAAGTTATGGAGAGGAGCGAACATAACTTATAGATCTGAACTTACCCCGCACCTTTTTAGCATTCAGATGTTAAAAGGCGTTAATAGTAAGAATAATAGGGAAATAATGGAGATAAAAGGTGCGGGGTTTAATTCGCAGACGCCCGAAGTTTCGGGCTACAATTTATCTCGCTTACGCTCCATAAATTATCTGCTCATTATATGAAGCTATTTAATAAAGTTGCTATTATCGGTACGGGTTTGGTTGGCGGTTCCCTGGGCCTGGAGTTAAGGCGCAGGCGTCTGGCAGGATATGTCGTCGGAGTATGCCGCCACAAGAGTTCGCTTCTTAAAGCGAAAAAAATGGGAGCTATTGATAACGGGACATTAGATATAAAAGAAGCAGTTAGAGATGCGGATTTGGTGATTCTGGCTACCCCCGTGAACGAATTTCTTGTTTTGGCGCGAAGTATTGCACCTGTATTAAAGAAAAAAGCCATAATTACCGATGTGGGTAGTACAAAAAAATCGACGGTCGGTTCTTTAGAAAAAATATTCGGCAGGAGAAACCATTTTGTCGGAGCGCATCCGATTGCTGGTTCCGAGAAGAAAGGTATAGCCGAAGCGCGCAGGGGCCTTTTTGATAATGCTGTCTGCGTCATTACGCGTACCAAGAATACGGACGTTTTTGCGCTAAAGAAAATATTGCGCCTCTGGAAGGAATTGGGCTCAAGAACAATTGTCATGGAACCGGTGAGACATGACCGGATTCTGGCGGCCGTCAGCCACCTTCCGCATATTGTTGCCAATGCTTTGATTTTAAGCATAGATAATAAATGTTTGCCTTTCGGTGCCGGGGGCCTGCGCGATACAACGCGAATTGCCTCCAGCGACCCTTGGATATGGAGGGATATATTTTTGACTAACCGCAAGGAAGTCCTTTTTGCCGTGGATAAATTTAAAAATCAACTCAATGACTTAAGCCGCGCAGTTAAAGCCGGCAACGGAAAACTATTGTTTTCTTTGCTTGATAAAGCTAAAAATAAAAGAGACCTGCTGTAAATAAAAAATACATGAGGGCCGAGAAAAAAGATAATATTGTTGCCATAGACGGGCCTGCTGGTTCGGGAAAATCCACCGTGGCAAAGCTGGTAGCCAAAAGATTGAGTTATCTCTATATTGACACGGGAGCGATGTACCGGGCTTTAACGCTTAAGGCGCTTAAGAAGAACGTCAGTTTCAAAGATGAGAAATCCTTGGTTGCCCTGGCAGCCGGCTCATCTATTGAATTAAAGAGTCAATCGAATGGTTCTTTGAAAATATTTTTGGACGGAAAAGACGTAAGTAAACGCATAAGAGAACCCGATATCAATGCCAACATATCTGCCCTCTCAAGATTAAAAGAGGTTAGAAAAAATATGGTGGCAAGGCAGCGGGCGTTGGCTAAAAACGGGTGGGCGGTACTTGAAGGCAGAGATATAGGAACAATTGTATTTCCCAAAGCGCGTTATAAATTCTATCTCGACGCCGAGTTTAAGGAGCGCATTAACCGCCGCCATAAAGAGTTTCTTTCACAAAATAAGAAGATATCCCGGATTAAAGTTCGCACCGATCTTTTAAGGCGTGACCGTTCGGACAAATCAAGGAAAGTAGCCCCCCTAAAGAGGGCAGCCGATGCAATATATCTGGATACAACCGATTTTAGTATCGATAAAGTGGTAGAAAAAATAGTTTCGTATATTAGATAGATACGCAATATAATTTTACAATGTTTTATTATATATCGCGTACGATTTGTTCGTTGTTCTTTAAAATATGTTTTCGCTATAAAGTTTGCGGCAGAGAAAACTTGCCTAGCGAGGGTGCATATATAATTGCCTCGAATCATGTAAGCCTTCTTGATCCCGTAGCCGTAGGCCTTTTAGTGCGCCGGAGGGTTAGCTTTGTTGCGCGGGAAGATCTGTTTCGCAACAAGATTTTTGGATTTATCTTAAGACAGATAGGTGTAATACCGCTACATCGCGGGCGCCAGGATATAAAAGCAATAAGGGAAGCCCTGAGGCGGATCAAGGCGGGGGGTATCCTCGCAATTTTTCCGGAAGGGACGCGTTCCCGCGACGGCAGTATCGGTAGTTTTCTTTCCGGCATAGAAGTATTGGCCAGGGCTGCCAAGGCAAGGGTTGTCCCGGTTTATTTAAAAGACACAAACCTTGCTTTGCCGAGGACCGCTTATTTTATACGCCTGAAGCGTATCCGGGCGTTAGTCGGTGAGGTAATTGAGCCGGAGCTGTTCTGCAATAAAGATTCAGGCGGGGTTTTAATCCAGAAAATCAGGGACGAGCTGTATTATCTAAGAGATAGAGCAAAAAATTATAGAGAGGTTAAGGTCAAGGCTGAGGCTTAAGGATTCTAAACCTAAACCTTAGCCTTAGTCTGTACTTATATGGAAATAAAGATTGCCGAAAATATTGGTTTTTGTTGGGGTGTTAAGAGGGCGGTTGATATAGCTTTTAAAGCCCTTGAAGGCGGGAAGCGAAAACTGTATTCATTGGGGAGAATAATTCATAACCCCCAGATGACCGAGAAACTGACAGAATTAGGTCTTGAGGTGGTAAATGATTTGAATAATGTAAAGGAAGGCAGATTTCTTGTTCGTTCTCATGGTGTTCACCCGGATTCGATTAAAGAACTTGCTTTGCGCGGTATCGAGATCATAGATGCCACGTGTCCCTTTGTTAAAAGTACCCAGCACCTTATCTCCGAGCTCAGAGAGGAGGGATACAAAATAATCATCGTTGGGGAGAAAGAACACCCCGAAGTTAAAGGCCTGGTTGGCTATGCAGAAGACAAGGCCATGGTGATTAGTGAGCCGGGTGAAATAAGGGAGGACAGTTTTAATAAAAGTCACCGCTGGGCAGTAGTAGCACAGTCGACACAGTCTCAAAGAAATTTCCAAGAAGTTATTTCCAGGCTTTTGAGAGAGAATTTATCCGAGTTGCGGATTTTCTTTACCATTTGCCAGGAGACCCTGAAGAGAGAGAGCCTTACGCGCTCTTTGGCCGGTACATGCGATTTGATAGTTGTAGTCGGCGGTTTCGACAGCGCAAATACAAGGCGCCTCAAGGAGATAGCCGCGTCTTTCAAGGCTGTTTCTTATCAGGTAGAAAATGCCGCTCAGATTAACAAGGATTGGCTTAAGGGGCTTGGCTCCATCGGCATTGTTAGCGGAACGTCTACCCCTGAATGGGTCGTTGACGAAATAGTTAAAAAAATAAATGGAAAAATGTGTTGCGGAACTGCTAAAGTGACGTAACGCAAAACAAAAAACAACACAAAAATTAACCTCTGCAAATCGAGGTTAGAAAATCATCCTTTCAAAAATTTATTTTTTTGGAAGGAATCAATCGGAGGTGAATTTAGCAATGGAAGGTAAAAAAGAAAATTTTACGGATGAGATTGACGAGAGAAGTAAAGAAAAAGAAGAATTGGCTCAGATTTATGCTTCAACCATAAAGATCCCGAAAGAAAACGGGGTTGTTAAGGGTAGGATTATAGAAGTGAGAAGCAAGGATGTTATTATCGATATAGGATATAAATCGGAGGGTTTTATATCCAAGACGGAGTTTATCGATCCTTCCCGAATAAATGTCGGCGACGAAATAGATGTTTATGTGGATAGTCTTGAAAATGACCAGGGCATGGTCGTACTTTCTAAGTCCAAAGCCGACCGGACAATCGGATGGGATAAGATATTGAACAGTTTTAACGAAGGCGATCTAATTGAGGGAAGGATTGTCAGAAAAGTCAAAGGTGGTCTTGTGGTGGACGTAGGAATGGAAGCTTTCCTTCCTGCCTCTCTGGTATCTCTGAAGGGGGCGGCTGACCTTGACAAAATGCTGGGCCAGGTATTGAAGTTTAAGATAGTTAAAATGAATAAACTCCGTAAGAATGTTGTTGTCTCAAGAAAAGACGTTATGTTATTCGAAAAAGAAGAGGGAAAGAAGAAAATGATGGATAGCCTTGCCGTAGGCGAGGTACGCTCAGGAACCATTAAAAATATCACCGACTACGGAGCCTTTATTGATCTAGGCGGGGTAGACGGGCTTCTACATATAACCGATATGACTTGGGGAAGAATCAGTCATCCGTCAGAGATGCTTGCCCTGGGAGACAAAATTGATGTGGTAATACTCAATGTGGATAAGGAGAATATAAGAGTTTCCCTCGGGCTGAAACAGAAAACAGAAAGCCCGTGGAAAGATGCGGATAAAAAATTCCTTGTGGGCTCGCACATAAAAGGCAAGGTAGTCAATATCGTGCCTTACGGAGTATTTGTGGAGCTGGAAAAAGGCATAGAAGGATTGATTCACGTATCCGAACTCTCCTGGACCAAGAAGATCCACGACCCGCATGAAATTCTGGCCATAGGCGATGTAATTGAGGCGGTTATATTGAGTGTGGATACCGAAAACAGAAAGATTTCTTTAAGTATAAGACGGTTAGAACAGGATCCCTGGGCAAAAATAGTGAATAACTATCCCGTGGGAACAAAGGTAAAAGGAAAGGTGCGCCACTTAGTCGACTATGGTGCCTTTGTGGAACTGGAGGATGGTATAGAAGGAATGGTCCATGTCTCCGAGATTTCCTGGACCAAGAAGCTCAAGAATCCTTCGGAACTGCTTAAGAAGGGGCAGAAGGTCGAGGCAGTGGTTTTATCTGTCGATGTCGATGAGAGAAAGATAAACTTGAGCCTCAAACAACTTCTACCCGATTCCTGGCCGGCAATAATTGAGAAATTTAAAATAGGGACAAGTGTTGAAGGAGTAGTGACCAAGGCTACCAACTTCGGGGTATTTGTGGAAATAGATCAGGAATTAGAAGGGCTTATCCATATCTCAGAGCTTGATAGCCAGATAGCGGAAAAAATAGACGAGGCGTATCGGGTGGGAGATAAAATAAAAACCCAGGTTATAAAAATAGATAATGAAAAAAGGCAAATTGGTTTAAGCACAAAAGGAATCCAGGAATAGCGGGATGAAAAACATAGAACAAGAAATAGGGTTGATTAAGCGCGGAACGATAGAGGTAATCTCGGAAAGCGAGCTGCTTAAAAGACTCAAGAGTTCTTATGAGAAAAAAGTTCCCTTGAGGGTAAAAGCCGGGTTTGATCCTTCGGCTCCTGATTTGCACCTGGGGCATACGGTTTTATTGAGAAAATTAAAACTTTTTCAGGACCTGGGGCATATAG
>JBFZAB010000123.1:0-2886 GCA_041309285.1 Candidatus Omnitrophota bacterium | reverse complement strand
GTAACGGCCAGGTCAGCATAAACGACGACGTAGGAAGAGAGTTGGAGCGCTATCCCATTCCGCAGGGTTCGAGGTTATCGGTAGAAAGCGGAGCACGCGTCAAGAAAGGCGATATTTTTGTCAAATGGGATCCGTACACGTCCCCGATATTAACCGAGGTTGGCGGTATCGTTAGGCTCGAAGACGTTAAAGAAGGTGTTACCAGGAGGGAGGAGCTTGACGAAAGTACCGGTCTTATTAACCGCGTGATTATAGAATACAA
Organism: Candidatus Omnitrophota bacterium; assembly: GCA_041309285.1. Lineage (GTDB taxonomy): Bacteria > Omnitrophota > Gorgyraeia > DTHP01 > DTHP01 > JBFZAB01. The sequence goes on along the minus strand of JBFZAB010000123.1, from coordinate 2,624 downwards.
GGGCGATTATCATCCGCAGATTATGGTTCTGAATAAGGATAAAGAAGAAGTCTTGGCGGTGTATTCTTTACCCGCAGGTGCCCACATCGTGGTGAAAGAAGGACAGGATGTTGAGGCAGGAATAAGTCTTGCCAAGACGCCGCGAAAAACCATCAAGACCAAAGACATCACCGGAGGTTTACCGAGAGTTGCGGAATTATTCGAAGCCAGAAAGCCGCACGATCCCGCTATAATCAGTGAAATAGACGGCGTGGTGGATTTCGGGCCGACCAAGAAAGGACAGCGAAGGATTGTTATCAAGAGCCCCTCGGGCATGAAGAAAGAATATATGGTTCCGCACGGAAAGCACCTTGATGTGTACAAAGGAGACTGGGTTGCCAGCGGACAGGCCTTAACAGACGGACCGGTTGTACCCCAGGATATTTTGAGAATTTCCGGAGATAAAAAACTTCAGGAATATCTGGTAAATGAAGTGCAGGAAGTCTATCGTCTGCAGGGTGTTCGCATAAATGATAAACACATAGAGCTTATTATTCGCCAGATGTTGAGAAAGGTAATGATAGAGGATGCCGGCGATACGGATTTCCTTGTCGGGCAGGAGGTGGATAAATTCATCTTCCGCGAAGAAAATGAAAAAGTAATGAAGAAGAGTGATAAGCCGGCAACGGCAATACCAATACTGCAGGGTATTACCAAGGCCTCTCTTACTACGGAAAGCTTTATTTCCGCAGCCAGTTTCCAGGAGACCACCCGCGTTCTTACCGATGCTGCGACTTCAGGGAAAAGAGACGGACTCAGAGGCCTTAAAGAAAATGTAATAATGGGGCACCTTATTCCGGCAGGAACCGGCTTCTGGACACATCGAGATCTGGAACTCGTAAAAACAGAAGAAACAGAGAATAAAGAATAAAAAAAGAGGAGCTATATGCCTACAATTAACCAATTATTAAGATTCGGAAGGTCTAAGGCGGGTAAAAGGTCTAAGTCGCCAGCTTTAAAAGGTTGCCCGCAGAGACGCGGAGTATGCATTCAAGTGAGGACCATGACTCCCAAAAAACCTAACTCGGCGTTGCGTAAAATTGCGCGTGTGCGTCTGACGACAGGAATTGAGGTTACGTCGTACATTCCCGGAGAAGGGCATAATCTTCAGGAGCACTCAATAGTCCTGGTGAGAGGCGGAAGGGTAAAAGACCTTCCGGGAGTTAGATACCATATTGTAAGAGGTACGCTTGATACCGCAGGTGTCTCTGACCGCAAGAAGTCACGGTCTAAATACGGGGCTAAGATGCCCAAATAAGTGAGGATATAAGTTATGGAGCTTTTATCTGAACGAGGTGAGCGACATAACTTATAAATCCGAGCTTACCCAGCCCTAATTTTGTAATGGGTTTGGTAAGGCAATAGAAAAAGAAAAAATTAATTATAACCAACTCAGCCAGACTAGTAAAATTAGGGCTGGGTTAAATTCGCCCAAACGACTTACGTTTACTTCGTTCCGTAAGCCGCGGGCTCAATTAAGATGAGAAGAAAAAGAAGAATAAAAAGAAAAGAAGTGGAAGTTGATCCGGTACATAATTCCATAATGGTTCAACGCTTAATAAATATGACGATGCTTAAAGGCAAGAAAACTATTGCCGAAGGTATTATTTATTCTTCAATGGAGATAGCCGCACAGAAATTGAGTAAGCCTAATCATTTGGAAGTTTTGCAGAAAGCCGTGGATAATGTTCGGCCGTTGCTTGAGGTTAAGCCCCGGCGTGTGGGAGGTGCTACATACCAGGTTCCCATGGAGGTAAAGCAGGAGAGAGGGGTTACCCTTGCCTTGCGCTGGATTCGCGATATTGCCAGGAAGAAAAAAGGCAAACCGATGAAAGAAAGGCTTGCGGATGAAATAGCTGAAGCCTATAAGGGGCAGGGTACGGCGATGAAGAAAAGGGAAGAAACGCATAAAATGGCGGAGGCAAATAAGGCTTTTGCGCATTATCGCTGGTAGGCTATTTAGCTGTGGACGAAACAGATAAAATAGGTTTTGTCTTGAAAAACGAAAGCGATGAATCAAAGGACGAATGCAATTATAGATAAGGAAGAGGAAAAGGATCTCTCAAAAATAGAGGAGCTTGATTTAGGTTTTAATTTTATGGATAATCTCAAGTTAGAAAAAATTCGGAATATCGGCATTGTCGCGCACATCGATGCGGGTAAAACTACGACTACCGAACGTATCCTGTTTTACACCGGGAGAATATACAAAATGGGAGATGTCCATGACGGTAATACTACCATGGACTGGATGGAACAGGAGCAGGACAGGGGTATAACTATAACTGCGGCCTGTACAACCTGTTTCTGGAATGACTATCGCATAAATATTATTGACACGCCCGGTCACGTTGATTTTACGGTAGAGGTGGAGCGCTCTTTAAAGGTCTTGGATGGTTGCGTCGTGGTATTCTGTGGCGTAGGAGGAGTAGAGCCGCAGTCTGAGACGGTATGGCGCCAGGCAGATAAATACAAAGTACCCAGACTCGCCTTCATTAATAAGATGGACCGCGTTGGAAGCGATTTCTTTGAGGTAGTTAAGCAAATGAAAGAGAGACTTGGGGCGCACGTCTTGATAATGGAAC
>JBFZAB010000122.1:0-3637 GCA_041309285.1 Candidatus Omnitrophota bacterium | reverse complement strand
AGTTGTTGCTTTTTGACCCTTTTCTTTAATCATGTTTTTTTTCATCGCTCGTTTGTTTAGAATTTTTTGCTTTTTCTATCGCTTGTTTTTCCTCGTCAGATAATAAGTATTCAGATTGGCCGGCACGGACAGGCTTTCCATAAACGCGGTTCTCTTCTCTGGTATAAAGACTGGTGATTACTGTTCCATCGTCATTCCCGTCCAGAATAGCCAACGAAAAACTTTGATCGCTGCCGGTTTCTTTGAACGGATTGAATCTGATTATTCCGATTTTTTGAACGCTAAACTTACTTTCTTTTTTTAATCTCTCTATTTCCTCGGAAAGATTAATAAAATTTTCGTCTAATTTTTTAAGTTTAGACAACGCTTCTTTCAGATTTTGCGGTTCTTTTTTTGTTGATTTAAAAGGATTAATCATACTTTAAATTATTGTATAACTGCGGCGGAAGGAGGATTCAAACCCCCGATCCGCCCTGGGCGGATACCTCATTCCGAGTCCTCGCGCAAAGCGGAAGAGGTGAGCCCCATATTAGAACCTGCGGGTTCAATACGGGGTAAAATTCGAAACAGGTTTTTTCCGCAGACCCCGTAAGAAAGCGGAGGGGGTGGGATTCGAACCCACGATACTCTTGCGAATATATCGGTTTTCGAGACCGACCCCTTCAACCTCTCAGGCACCCCTCCGCTTTTCTACTAGGGCGAGAGCCGCGCTTTCAACCGCTCAGCCACTCTTCCACATTTTACGGGGCAGTGCGGCCTATTCAACCGCTCTGGCACCCCGCCATTTTACGTGGGTTAATTTTAATTAAGCTATTCCTCAAGATACCATTTTAAAACTTAAAAATCAATGAAACAAGGGGCAGGCACTACTCTGCCCGCCCCTTTTCTTCCCAGCCTTCAGCAACTATCGCCTTCTTGATACGATCTATTGTTTCTTCGGGCGACTGCTGACCGCGGGAATACCTATAGAGCTCTCTTACTGTTACTATTTTGCCGGTAAGTTTTAGCCTCACAATCTCTCTCTGCAAAGACGGAAGACTATAGAAAACCTCATCAGACGGGTCCAAGGAAACACTCTTGCTGCTTTCGCTGATTTCCCTTACCCTCTCGCGCACCTTTTCAATGAGAGCCGGCGGGTAGAAGATACTTTCTACCACATCAGTAACGCTGGATGCTATTGCGTCAACAAGGATTTCTACATACAAATCCTTGCTGGCGCTGACAATGCGACCCAGGGTTCTTGATCTCAGAGCTAACCAGACTCTTGAAAAGGATCTGTAAATCCTGAATCTCTTCCGAGGGTCGCTTCTCCTCTTGTATGCTTTGGCAATTTTGATGCCTAGCTTATAGTGACTGCTCCCCTCGCCCGAGCATAAGACCAAATCTTCCAGCCCCGGCCCCTGGAGGATTTCAGAGGCTATTCCCTTTGCTTCGCAGAAAGCGCTCATGTCTCGGAATGTTCTCCCTACGATAGCAGCCCGGGTGTTTTCGGCGCTATTCAGCCCCATAGTCATCCCTGCCAAGACCGCTCCTACGTGCTTGAAAACCGCCACCCACTGCAAACCCATTTGGTCCGTAGGAATGAATTTGGCGCTGTCAGTAGAAAGCCACTCCGCAAGCTCTTTGGCTAATTGGATATCTCGCGATGCCAGATAGTTGACGGTAAACTCTTCGCGAGCCAATCCTTTTGCAAAAGAAGCTCCTCCCATAAAAGCGTGGCGAACCTTTCCCTTGAATTCCTCCTCAATAACCACGTCCGTTGTTTTGTAGCTTTCATATTTCCCGCCCCTGAATACAGCCTCTATCCCCTTGTTAGTGGTGATGATAATGGGGTTTCTGCTTTCGCAATAGGGAGCAATACTCCTGGCAATTCCCCGCACTATATGAGTGGGACCTCCAAGAATAATCACCCCTGCGCTTGCCGCTCTTGAGAGACCTTCCTCCATCGACAGAAATTCTATTTTTTTGTCGATATCAGTGTCTCCCAATTTTGGATGCCGCCTGCTCCTCTTCAGCAAAGAAGCTTTGCCAAGGTCTCTTGTCACAAACACGAAGTAAATCCTGCCTACTAGCGGATTACGGCTTTCGTTTTGAGCCAAGGCTAACAGCAAAGATCCTCCGAAAAGAAGAAGGTCTCTTGATTCAGATCTGTTCATTTTCTCTGCCCTCCTCCCATATTTCGCTGTAATGATCTACTTACGATCAGATCTCTCTGATTGTATTTTAATTCTAGGCCAATAAAAAACGCCGTCAATAGGCGACTAATTGCTTGCGATGAGCGAAAAAAAACGAGTCGAAGTGTGGACCCGAGGGGAATCCCAACCCAAGGCTGGTGCGCCTCGGGAGAAGAAGAGTTGCCCGACCTTCGTCGGCCGAAGCCGACTATGGTCGGCGAAGGCCGAAGGCCATATCGGGAGATTTTTTCTTTTGTGGACCCGAGGTTAATCGAACCCCTTACTACTCCATGCCATGGATTCGTTTTACCGGTATACTACGGGAACATAATCCAATAATCTTAACAGGAAAATTTTCTTATTTCAATGGCTCTAAAAGTTTGCGGAACGTACGAATTTATTTCTTAAATTCTACGTTCCAACAACGTAAGAACGTACAATTTGCGAAGCAAAAATTACGTTCTGTATGTTGTGCCCCTAGGAGGAATCGAACCCCCATCTCACCCTTAGGACGGGTTTGCTCTATCCATTGAGCTACAGGGGCGCTTAGCGCCCCGACTGCCCCGCTTAGCGGGGCAGGGGCGGGTTTTTGATTTCTACAGTCAACCTTATCACTTTTTCCTGTTGTTTACAATAATTTTTTATGATAAAATAAAACAATAATCAACTATAGAAACATCATGGAAAAATCACCCATTATCGAAGTGGCAAACAAAGTTTGCCCCGCAGTAGTCACTATCGTTATTTCCAAAGACCTGCCAAGGGTTGATGGCTTTTACTTTCTCCCCTTTGGAGGACAGGAAATGGTAACGCCAAAATTAAAAAAGGGGAAAGAAAAAACAAAAATCGGAGGGGGCTCCGGCTTTATAATCTCGCCGGACGGCTATATTTTAACGTGCAGCCATGTGGTAGGGGACCCCGAAGCCGACTATACAATCGTTGTTGATCCCGAACACAAATATCCTGCAAAGATTCTGGCAAAAGATCCTTTGATAGACGTCGCTATTTTAAAAATAAACAAGTTTGTTTCGTCTCAAATTCTTAAAGCCAAAATAAACACAAAGGATTTCCCTCATTTAGAAATGGGTAATTCGTCAGAGATTCAATTGGGAGAGTCTGTGGTAGCGGTTGGAAACCCTATGGGAGAATTCGAAGACACTTTATCTTCAGGCATTATTTCCGGACTAAGCCGGAAAATTACTGCTTCTGGAGGAATCCCATTCAAAGCAACAAGCTTAAGAGGATTAATCCAAACCGATGCCGCCATAAACCCAGGTAACTCGGGCGGGCCATTGGTAAATATGGACGGGAAAGCAATCGGCATTAACACTGCCATGGTTATGGGAGCTCAAAATATCGGCTTTGCAATACCCATTAATTATGCCAAAAGAATTTTGGAAGAAGTAATGAAGTTCGGAAAAATTAAAAGGCCGTTTTTGGGGGTAAGATATATCGTCCTTAAT
>JBFZAB010000121.1:0-3280 GCA_041309285.1 Candidatus Omnitrophota bacterium | reverse complement strand
CAATAGAGGAGTTTAATGAGCTGGGTGATATCGATGTTTTGATTGTAGGCAGAGGCGGCGGTTCTTTAGAAGATTTATGGGCTTTTAACGAAGAACTTGTTGCTCGCGCAATATATAATTCAAAAATTCCGGTAATATCAGCCGTGGGGCATGAAATTGACTGGACTATTGCCGATTTAGTTGCCGATGTGCGCGCGCCCACACCCTCTGCTGCTGCCGAGCTGGTTATTGTGGAAAAAGAAAAGATAAATCAATCCGTTACGCTTAGCATAGGGAGGATTAATCAGGCGATAAGAAATATTATTTCTTTTTGTGAATCGGATCTGGAAAGTTTGATTTCGCGCTATGTTTTTCGAAAACCGCAAAATTTAATTTTAGAAACCAGGCAGCATATTGATGAATTATTGCGGCAGTTACTTTCAAATGCGAATCATGCTCTGGATATATTTAAGTATGAATTTCAAGGGATAGCTAATAAACTGGAAGCATTAAGCCCTCTGGCTATTCTTAGTCGAGGTTATAGTTTGACTTTCAAATTGCCGGAGCATACTATAGTTAATGATGCCGCTCATCTGGCCGAAGGTGATAGGATAGAAACACGGTTTGCCAGAGGGAAAATAACCAGCGTGGTAGAGAAAAATAAATAAAGCCCGGAGTCCTCCGTTTATTTTGTCCCTTGCGTAGGCATCCTGAAATTTTCTCAGGATGCACTTCGGGATTAGTCCTTCGACTTCGCTTGTTTCGACCATGCTCAACATCCTGAGTTTATCGAAGGACAGGACTAATGGTGAGCGTAGTCGAACCATTAATTCGTCCCGACGATACGTCGGGACTCATTAAGGAGATTATCGATATGTCTGATATAAAATTTGATGAGGCGATCAAAAAACTTGAAAAAATAGTCGAAGCACTGGAGAAAGGTGAACTTTCTTTAGAGGATGCGCTGGATAAATATGAAGAAGGTGTGAAGTTTGCCAACCTGTGTACCAAAAAACTGGAACAGGCGGAGAGAAAGGTAAATATTTTGAGCCGTTCCGAAAACGGGAAATTGGTGCGTAAACCTTTCAAGGAAGAATAAATTTAATCTATCAGGCAAAAAATGGCATTTCTGGAAAAAATTAATTCGCCGCAAGACATTAAGAAATTATCCCAGGAAGAATTATGTTCTTTAGCAAGCGAGATACGCCGGGAGATGATAAATGTTGTCTCCTCTGCCGGAGGGCATCTTTCTTCCAGTCTCGGAGCAGTTGAGCTGATTCTTGCCCTGCACTACCTGTTAGATGCTCCTCGAGATAAAATAGTATGGGATGTCGGACATCAGGCGTATGCCCATAAGCTGATTACCGGCCGTTTTCCGCATTTTAGTACCTTGAGGCAGTTTAAAGGTTTAAGCGGTTTCCCGAATAGAGGTGAAAGCGTATATGACATTTTTACCGTAGGCCACGGTTCGACCGCAATATCACAAGGGCTTGGTCTTGCCTGTGCACGCGACTTGGCAAGAACCGATGAGAAAATCGTAGTTCTTGTCGGTGACGGCTCGCTCCAAGGAGGTATGGCCTTTGAGGCTTTAAATCAGGCAGGACATCTGGGCAAGGATATAACGGTTGTTCTAAATGATAACGAGTGGTTTATTTCTGCCGGTGTAGGGGCGATAAGTAAATATTTAAACCGCATACTCACCAACCCCGCCTATAATCGTATACACAAAGATATGGAAAATTTGATGAAAAAAATTCCCCGCTTTGGTTTTCGTGCCTATAAGGCGGCAAGGAGGTTAGAAGAGGGGTTAAAGAATGTTCTTGTTCCGGGTATAATTTTTGAGGAGCTGGGATTTCGTTATTTCGGGCCCATAGACGGGCATAACCTGGAGTCCCTTATTACGACATTCAGAAGAGTTTTGGAGACCGAAGGGCCGCGATTCGTCCACGTGGTGACTAAAAAAGGGAAAGGTTATGTTCCTGCCGAAAAAGAACCCGCGCGTTTTCATAGCGCTGTTCCTTTTGATATTGCGAGCGGTAAATCTTTAAGTAAAGATAATGATGCCGAGACATTTACGGCGAGTTTTGGGGATGAAATTACGCGTCTGGCACGGATTAATCCGCGCATTGTGGCAATATCCGCGGCCATGTCCGACGGAACAGGTCTGTCCGGATTTTCCCGTGAATTTCCGGGGCGTTTTTTTGATGTGGGTATGGCGGAGCAGCATGCGGTGACATTTGCATCCGGGTTATCCCGGGGAGGATTTGTCCCGGTAGTAGCGATTTATTCCTCGTTCCTGCAGCGTGCCTACGACCAAATTATACACGATGTTTGCCTGCAGAATCTGCATGTTATTTTTTGTCTTGACCGCGCGGGATTAGTGGGAGAGGACGGACCTACCCACCACGGTGTTTTTGATTTTTCTTACCTATCACATATACCAAATATGACGGTTATGGCACCAAAGGATACGGAAGAATTAAAACTGATGCTTGAATTTGCCGTTAATTTTAGCGGGCCTATTGCCATAAGATATCCCAGGGGGAGCCTATCCAAAGCAGATACTTGTTGTAAATTTAGCCTTCCAAATATACAATTAGGGAAAGCGGAGGTTATCGAAGAAGGTAAAGATGCGGTGATTTTAGCCGCAGGGAGCACGGTTTGTCTTGCCCTGGAGGCAAAAAAGATACTTTCAGAAAGAGGGGTCGATATATCGGTTGTCAATGTGCGTTTTATCAAGCCTCTAGACGAAGAATTATTCAAAGAGGTTGCCGGAAAATATAAGAGAATAGTTACTTTAGAAGAAAATGTTTTAAAGGGCGGTTTCGGAGTCCAGGTCTTAGAGCTTATCAGGAAAACAGGCTACGGAGGCGAGGTTATGTGCCTGGGCATTCCCGATAGATTTATCGAGCACGGCGCAAGATGCAAACTCCTTGATATATGCGGGCTGTCGCCGCGAGAAATAGCGGAAGCGGTTTTAGAGAGGACAAGCGGAAAAGAAACCGGGGTTACCTATCCCGGTGCGCGCATAGTTAGCGTTTAAAAAGCATGATTTTCGCAATTGTTTTTGCTTAGTTTACTGTAATAAGAAGAAAAAATGCCAAAAATAAAAATTAACAGGGATAGATGCAAAGGCTGCCTGCTCTGTGTGGCTAATTGTCCGAAGGGCTTAATCAAACAGGATAAAAAACTTAACTCCGAAGGCATCCGGACGGTGCTGTTCGAAGATTCCGGAAAATGCAGCGGATGTACTTTTTGCGCCCTGATATGTCCTGATGTGTGTATTGAGGTGTTTAAATAG
>JBFZAB010000120.1:0-3299 GCA_041309285.1 Candidatus Omnitrophota bacterium | reverse complement strand
TGAAAAATCCCCCTATAAGATATAGAATTCTACTACCCTAATCCTCTTATAACTCATAACTTGTAACCCATAACTGATATAATTGCCCTGTGGTGCAATTGGTAGCACTATAGACTCTGGGACCGACTAGAACAAACTTCATGAATCGTTGAAATTGTTATAAATATAATCTCCGTGAAATACTTGCGGAGATTTTTTGTTTTAACCTCTTTTAATTTCTTCATACCTCTTTTAATATTATATGGACACTTTTTGGACACCAGATTCGGGGGATGGGAGGGTGGATTATTGATATTGGAGTTCCATTCCTCTACCGAGCCTTATAATTATTTTTACCCCCACCACTTGACGATTAACGGTTTATGTGATTAGATTATTATGGATGTAAAATAAGGCCCTGGAGATAATAAAGGTAGCTGATTTTTGTTAGCTACTCAGCCTAGAGATTTATTGAGGTTAATAAAAATGAGATATCCAAAGATTAAGATTATTGTAGTAATTTTTTTGGCAATTACTGTTTCCATTTTATTTCCTTCTTTGACATTTGCCAGAAGGGTAATGGATGGAAATATCTGGATACCTATTGAGGGATTGAATGGAAAAATTGTAGTTAATAAAAGTACGGGCAGAATCAAATTTGGCGGAGAAGGCTCTGTAGTGACTACTGATTTTACATTTTGGGCGGTAAGACACGGAGAAACATTCGGTATGGCCAATAAAACAATGTTTCAAGGCGGGGTTGATGGTCCTCTTAATCAGCTTAATGCAGAGGGAAGAGAGCAGGCAGAAGAGGCCGCTAGTATTTTGTTTGAGGCATTAGAGGGCAAAATAAGGAGTGGCGAGAAGATAGTAGTTATTACCAGCCAGCTTAGACGTACTCAAGATACGGCAGCAGCTTTTATTAATCTGGTTAAAAGGGAAACCGGAATAACCATTGAGCCTATAATTGAGCCGCTTGCGAATGAGATTTGTTATGGTGAATTTGACGGTAAAACTCCACAGCAACTTTTGCATGAACATCTAATTTTAGTTACGAGATACCGCGAACGCCTTGATGCAACGGTTAGATATCCGGGAGGAGAAAGTTTTATTGATTTGCTTATACGGGCACAGGAATTGTTCAATAAGCTAAATAGCTTATATTCCGGTAAGACAGTTATTCTCTTCAGCCACAATACATTGCTTAACGCAAGCAGGGTTATCTTAGGAGATAGATGTTCACTTGATGCAAGCGGCCAGATTGTTTGGCGAGGAAAAGGTAAAATGTTTGAACCCGCTCAACCCGTTTTGTTATCCGGGCCTGATTTTATCCCGAGTATCTAGCCCTATGTTTTCTTATTAGCCTCTGCGTGTTTACCGGATGTATTCATTCTGCATTATTTCCTTGAAAAATCCCACCATAAGCTATAGAATTCTACTACCATAATTTTCTTATAACTCATAACTTGTAACCCATAACTGATATATTTGCCCTGTAGTGCAATTGGTAGCACGCTAGACTCTGGAGGCCAGTCAGGTATTTTTCGTAACTCGTTGATTATTATGTAAATATGATCTCCGTCAATAACTTACGGAGATTTTTTGTTTACGGCGTTTTATGGTATTTCAGTGTTTTTAACGGCATATTTGTCCCTGTACGGTCCCTGGGATTAACGCAAAATTAGAACAAACCAACACCCCTTATCTAGTTCATAATTCCGCTCATTAAATGTCTATCAATTCCAAATCAGCCTGCAATAAAATAATTACCCCCACCCTTTAGCAACTTTAGTTACACCCTGCTTCTTCTAGGTTTACACACCTCTGGATCCCAACCTATTAATCCATAAGGTATTACATCAAAAAGTGGTTCAGAATAGTTTAAGATGTATGAAAAGTATACACTTTTAAACCCATCATCTTTTCCAAAACCCCCACTTAGGCGATAATATTTAATCTAATAATTATCCCTAATATCTTGGTTACCAATTAGTTACGCTTAAGGTCAAAAAAAGATTTACTTTTTATTTCAGTTTTGGTATGGTTATTGCTTATATACTACTAAGGGATAAGATTAAAAATTTAACCTGTAGTTAAAAGGAGGCAGAGAAATGAAGAGGTTAACAGTGTTATCAGTAATATTTATAGCAGTAGCTTTCTGTAGTTTATCTTTGATTAATATAGTGGATGCGGCGGTTGACTATAATCCGTTTCAGGGTGGTGTCACCAATAATCTAACACAAACAGCCGAAACTCAAGCGGTAAGCATAGAGAGGATATTACCGGTAATAGAAACATCACAAGTGCTTCAGCCTGTTTCGGAATCAGTAGATAATCAGAATTCCGGCGAGACCGCAGGACCCTCTAAATGGGGAAGTTTACAAGGATATGTTGAGGAAGTTTTGCCCTTTAGATTAAGTGTGGACTATAGTCAGATTCTTACTCCAGATACAAACGTTTTAATGTTTGGAGAAACACATGAAGTAGCTCAAGTTAAAACTGAATTAGCCAATAATATGGCATTGTTTAGACAACTAGGATTTACTCACCTTGGACTTGAGATGTTTCAGTCAGATGCCCAAGGAATGTTAGACCAATATTGTGAGACAGGAGCAAATAGAAATGAAGTGTTGCAATATTTAGATGAAGTTTGGGGGTGGCCAGGTATGGCCGAGCTATATTTGAAGCTTATTGATGCGACAATAGCACAGGGTATTAAGATTGTAGCTTTAGATATGCCTCACGAACAACAGGATGCCTACGAGGGAGTGTTGGAGCAAACACAGGCAAGAAATGAATATATGAGCAATATTATCAATAATATTATCTTGCAGGACGGAAATAGCCGCATTGTTACATTAAATGGATCCGCCCACTTAGGAGGGATGTCTGATATTATGAGAGAGCAATATGCAATAGGGGTGACCTCTGTGAACTTTGTAGGCGGAAAACAGATGACAGAAGTTGACGGCGTAACTGTTAATGAGGGAGGTCTAATAGAGCGTGCAGCTAGAGAAGCAAAACTGGAATATACAAAATTTATGGTGGATGTAGACGGTGGTAATTTAGCACCCCCATGCGATTGGTTCATTCATTTACCCCAGCGTGAACCGCCTTCTGCTCTTACTATTGCATTTGCAAGTATAGGTATAGGTGGGTCTGAGCCACAGTATTATTATTTTAGAGCAGATGAAATTACGCCTCCAGATATAACGAAAGGCGGATATGAGGATGAGCCAGTTTCACTATTTCCGGAAGATTTATTTAAAGAACCTGGAGAGGAATACACCGGGATAACAATGCACAAAGACGGCAAAAGA
>JBFZAB010000119.1:0-2913 GCA_041309285.1 Candidatus Omnitrophota bacterium | reverse complement strand
ATTTAATAGGCAGCGGTAAGGCCGAGGAAATTGCAAGTTTCACAAAAGAAAAAAATGCTGATGTCGTTATCTTTAGTGATAATTTATCTGCGACCCAGCAGCGTAATCTCGAAGAAGTTATCGGGATAAAAACCATAGACCGGACCCAGCTGATACTGGATATATTTGCCCGTCATGCCAGGAGTGCGGAGGGAAAATTACAGGTGGAACTGGCACAGCTGGAATATCTCCTGCCGCGCTTAAGCGGAAAAGGAGTGATGCTTTCGCGTCTCGGCGGCGGCATAGGGACGCGGGGGCCCGGTGAGCAGAAGCTGGAAGTTGACCGCCGCAAGATTCGTAAAAGGATTACTAAATTAAAAGAAGATCTGAAAACAATCGTCCAGCGCCGCTATGTGCTTCGCCGGAAACGTAAAGAGACAGATATGCTTACCGTCGCCATTATCGGCTATACCAATGCAGGGAAAACCAGCCTGCTTAACTCTCTTACCTCGTCGCAAGAACTTGTGCGCGACAGCCTGTTTAGTACTCTCGATTCCGTTGCCCGCCGTTATTTGTTGCCTAACAATCAGAAAATTATCTTTTTTGATACTGTCGGATTTTTGCATCGTCTGCCGCATAACCTGATTGAATCCTTTAAGGCGACGCTTGAAGAACTAAATGAAGCGGATATCCTTCTGCACGTTCTGGATATATCCGACCCGCTTGCTTCAAAAAAGAAAGAAGCGGTTTATGAGGTTTTAAACGAACTCGAAGTCGAGAAAAAGCCCATAGTTACTGCCTTGAACAAAATAGACAAATTAATTTCCCCTGAATTAATAGAAAGACAGAGAGAGCGCTTTGAGGATGCCTTGCCCATTTCTGCCGCAAGAGGCGACGGCCTGACGGAATTAATAGAGAGGATTATGTTTCTGGCTGAAAGCAAAATAAGTTTTATGAAAATATTAATACCCCAGGATAAATTAAAATTGCTTTATCTCATTTACAAAGAAGGGAAAGTGTTAAAAGAGGAGTACGGAGAAAAAGGCGTATACATAGAAGCGAGAGTCCCTACGGCTGTCAGGAGCCGCATTGAGGCGCAGCTTGAAAGCGGGGAAGCGAATTCCCAAAATTTATAACTATAAATTTTGGGATACCTCAGTAAACATTCATAAACCCCAATTTTGGGGTTTATTCGGCTGACCCTGAAGGGCAATTTTGCCGTCTGTTAAATGCAGACAGCGAAATTGGGTAAATTATAGCTTGACAGCACAACTACCGCATATTAGAATTAATGGGTTAACCGTCTCTAACCGAATAAAAATTATGGCCTTAATGCATAAAAAATTATTAGGCGAAATTCTTCTGGATAAGGGTTTTATATCCAAGGAAAATCTTGTGATAGCTTTAACAGAACAAAAGAAGTCGGGCGTACGGCTGGGCCAGGTGCTTTTAAAGCTCGGTTTTGTCACCGAGAAACAGCTTGCCTGCACCTTGTCGCAGCAGTTGGATATTCCGCTCGTCGATTTGGATACGGAACCGGTAGACAAAGAGGCCCTCTCCGTATTAAAAGAAGATTTTGTGGTTAAGCACAAAATTATTCCGCTTAAACTGGAGAAAAACGTACTCAGGATTGCCATGGTCGACCCGCTGGATGTCTATGCGATAGACGAAATCCACAAAATGACGGAGTGTAAAATTGAAACCGTTATAAGCTATGAACGCCAGATTCTACAGGCAATAGACAAATATTACGGCCACTACGACCCTTTAAATAAAATTATCGATGACATTACCCAGCAGACGGAACTTGAGGTTCCGAATGTTGAGCTTGAGGAGAAAAAAGAGGATGTAGGTGCTATCGAGGAAGCCGCTCAGCAGGCGCCGATAGTCAACCTCGTCAATACCGTAATTGCTTCCGGGGTGAAGATGCATGCTTCGGATATTCATATTGAGCCACAGACAGACCAGGTGCGCGTCCGCTACCGCGTTGACGGTATCCTGCAGGAAGGGAGCAAGCTACCCAAGGAAACAGAATTAGCCATGGTCTCCCGTATAAAGATTATGTCAAAGCTTGATATTGCGGAAAGAAGGATTCCCCAGGACGGAAGAATAAGGGTTAGGATAGGTTCTGATGACGTGGATATGCGTATTGCCACTTTACCCACGCTATACGGAGAAAAAGTTGTTATGCGTATTCTGGACATGAGCCGTGTTCATGTTGAGTTGGAAAAGTTAGGTTTTAACGAGGGGAATTTAGACCGGTATAAAAAGTTGCTTGCGCGTCCCAACGGAATAATTCTGGTTACCGGTCCCACAGGATGCGGAAAGACTTCCACTCTCTATTCTTCTCTCAGCAGGATTAATTCAGTCGATAGAAATATTCTTACCATTGAAGACCCTATCGAAGTCCCGATCAAAGGTATTAACCAGGTCCAGATTAACATTAAAGCAGGTCTGACTTTTGCCTCGGGACTCAGGTCATTTTTAAGGCAGGACCCTAATATAGTTATGGTTGGCGAAATTCGCGACTTGGAAACGGCAGAGATAGCAATACATGCCGCTCTTACCGGACACCTGGTTTTCTCCACCCTGCATACTAATGATGCCCCCGGCGCCCTGACGCGCCTCATCGATATGGGGGTTGAGCCGTTCTTGGTATCGTCCGCGCCGAGCTGGCGCTTCGACCTCAAGATCGAGGAAGACCTGATCGAGGAAGTCATCCGTGTCATCGGCTACGACAGGCTGCCGCTGACGCCGCCACGGGTGCCACTGACCGCGCGCGTGCGCCGCGAGGCGCGCCGCAGCGCCAACGCCGTGCGGCGCGCGCTGGCTGCGATGGACTACCAGGAAACCATCGGCTTCAGCTTCGTCGAGCAACGCTGGGAGCACGAACTGGCCGGCAATGCCGACCCTATCAAGGTGCTGAACCCGATC
>JBFZAB010000118.1:0-2891 GCA_041309285.1 Candidatus Omnitrophota bacterium | reverse complement strand
ACTCAGCAGGGAGCTAATTCGGATAAACTGGATGAAGCATTAGAGGAATTTAACAGAGTTTTAGGTATCGAGAAATCCTGGATTGCGCCTGCTTCTTTGGGCGAAGCTACGTTACTTGCCTACTATGCTGACGGCACGGTCCTGCCGAAGCAGACCTTTATTACCGAGGTAAAGGTTAATTCTCCGCTGGTGAGAATTGCCCTGGGTATAAGGGATCCCAATGGCATTATAGTTGAGAAAACTATAGACCCGGTAACCGGCAGTATAATTGATAAACCGAATGGTGCCAGATACAGAGAATTAACGAGAGACGAAGCGCTTTATCCAACTGCTACGCCTCAGGTCGTTGCGATTTTTGAAACTGCGAGAGACGCGATATTGATGGGCCCGGGGAGCGTCGGCACAAGTTTAATCCCGAATTTGCTTTTAAGGACAGCAGACGGGAGAACCCTGGCAGAAGTGATTGCTTCCAGAACGGATATACCCAGAGTTTTTGTGGTAAATCCTTTCTATGACTATGAAACTGCCGGATATAAATCTCCGCTGGAATATTTAAAGGCAATAGAAAATTCAATCCATGCGGCGCTGGGTGAACAGATAAAGGTATTCGGAGAGAACGGAATCTTTAATCATGTCTATATCCCCCAGAATCTCGGCGCCAATCAGGGGAATTTTACAGATATAGCGAATCTGGGGACAGTGACGGATTATGAGGAAATAAAAAGAATAATAAGGGATAATATGGATCCCGCAAGTGCAGCTAAATCTATTGCGCTGTTGGATCAATATCGGAACGACCCCAATTTTAAAAATCAGCTATTTGAAAATAACGGGACGCTGAAGGGTGCAAAAATACCCCGGGGTATTTTGACTGCGAATGATGCAACGCTTGCTTATCTTAAATCCCAGGGGGTTACGGTGCACGATATGGGCCCTTATGAAATGAGGGTGGAGGGGGCGGAGGTAAGAATTATAAATCCAACCTCCGGACAAATTATCTTGATTAAGCTTCCGACGGTAAATTATGATATGGCTCGTTTTATTGAGGAGGATCTGATGATGTTAAATCTTTTCAGGCATGAATCGTCAATCGGCAGCGTGGAAGATCAATTCCCTGTGGGTTCGGCGGCATGGAGGGAGGAATTACAGAAGAGATTCGGGGCTAAGGCCGATGGAGTTAATGATGTGGGCTGGCTTTCTTTACCGGAAGATGCCCAAGGGTTGCTCGGTGATATTGTAAACTATGCCGACCAGCACGCCGGCCAATACAAACACATTGTTGTAATAGGCATGGGCGGTTCATCCCGTCCCGGAGATGTCATTCGCGGCCTGCTGGGCAGCACTGATGGCGGGGCGCAGATCCATGTTATGGAAAACTTGGATGAGGAAGCAATTGCGCAGTTGAAACAGGATATAGGTATTGTAAGCAATCCGTCTGAGGTGCTTTTTATCTCAATAAGCAAGTCCGGAACGACTGCCGAAACATACGCCCTGACTAAAATAGCCCTTGGCTGGATTAAGGAGAACGGCGGTACGCCGGCCGATCAATTCATAGCGATTACAACTCCTCCGTTAACGTTACTGGCGGGGCAAATAAGAGGCGGCAAAGTCTCGTTAAATGTACAGCAGCAGCAGGACCTGGTTTCTAAATTACTGCAGGTTCTCCCCGGTAATCAGGCGTTGACGGATTTATCAGGTATGATTGCTTCCGGCAGTGCTTTAGATAATGTTAAATTAGCCGATGCCCTGGAAAAGGTGAAAATAAAATTTGATAGTTACAAAGCTATTTCGGATGTCCTTTTAAGTTCTTTGCCGGGATATGGCGTAACCGAAAAAATAGTATCCAAGATTGTTCCGCAGTTGTTGAGTTTCTTGGGAAACAACGGAGTTGCGGGAGATAATATTTTTGAGCATCCCTATAATGTAGGAGGAAGGTATACTATACTTTCCGTAATCGGGATGCTTCCCGCTGCCCTGGCGGGAAACGATGTTGATGCCGATATTCTACGTTATGCACGGGCAGCTATGGACTCTGATGTAAAATGGCAGTTGGGTGAATTCCTTGCGCAAATGGAAAGTTCTGCCCGGCCATTTATGCGGGTTGTGCTGCCGCAGGAGCTGGAGGCAATGGGCCCATGGATTGAACAATTACTCGCAGAGAGCCTTGGCAAGGTGGATGCCGTACAGAGAAACAGGGGTATTATTCCTATACTGGAACGTGACTTTGTTGAGGGCGATATCCCGAAGGTTTACAATAATCAGGCTTTCTGTTTCCGCATAAAAATAGGAAATTCTGACGAAAATGACGGCTTTATGGCTAAAGTAGAAGAATCCGGTGTTCCTATCTGGGAGTTCAGGGTTGATAACGCTAACGAAGCGGCAGGTATTCTATATCTGTTGGAATTTGCAACCGGCATGTCAGGTATTCGTATGGGGATTAATCCTTTTGACCAGCCCGGAGTCGAGCAGGGTAAAGCTGCAACCAATGAAATGAAGAAAGCGATTTCTGGTATGGTCAAACAAGGTACGGCCTTGGAAGTTGCGTATAATAAATTTTTAGAGAGTAAAGAAACGCCTTATAGAATTGAAATTGCTGATGGCGTTACCCTGGATTTCGGGGCCTTTATTAAGAATACCGGGAATGAATTTATTGATTTTGTAGTGAAAGAAGGATATTCATTATTAGAATTAGACGCCAAGACAGCCTATGCTTTGATAATGAAATTTTCCAGGACGAAAGGGAAATCCTTTGGTGCTATATTGCCTTATGCGCAAGAAACTCCGGAACGGGCGGCTGTATGGACTAAGGCAAGATCAGTATTAAGGCAGTTTGGTTTGCAGGATGTCTATGGTGTAGGGCCTGTTTATGAACATTCACTGCGGCAATATCT
>JBFZAB010000117.1:0-6342 GCA_041309285.1 Candidatus Omnitrophota bacterium | reverse complement strand
TCAATATGGGGAGCATACTGGCGCATCAGGCGAATTTCGGTTCCAATGTATTTTCCTTATCGGGGATACTGGCGTTTGTAGCAGCAGTATTTTGTTTCCAGGCAAAACTGGGGTTCGTCCCTTTTGATATTTCCGAAGCGGAACAGGAAATTATGGCCGGTTCGTTAATCGAATATTCGGGCCTGCCGCTTGCGATATTCAAGCTGAATAAGGCAATTCTTCTTTATGTGACGCCTCTTTTTTTGATAAGTATGTTCTGGGCAAAAAACATATCTTTGCCCGTTCTGGCAGTTAAATATCTGACAATTCTGGTAATCTTTACTTTAATTAAAAACACAAATCCGCGTCTGCGCATTGAACAGGCAGTGAAGTTCTTCTGGGGGCCGGTTACTTTCTTGGCCCTTGCGGCAGTTGTGCTGGCGTTATTAGGCAAATAAGTAGTGATTGGAAATATAAACTTAAATTCTAAGTACGAAGCACGAATTTCGAAACAATGTTCAAATTCTCAGAATCCCAATAACCAGAACAAAAAAGTTTTAAGCTTTTGGAAATTAGAAAATTTGGATTTGTTTCGGATTTCGACATTCGGGTTTCGGATTTAATTTATAGTTATAGGGTAATTTATAGATATGAATCTTAAGCTAAAAGCACTGACTAAGTCTCTCTGGGTATTTCACGCTGCAACCTCTCCGTGTAATAATTGCGATATTGAGATACTTGATGTGCTTACCCCCCGTCACGATGCGGAGAGGTTTGGAATAGTGCTTGTGGGAAGTGTAAGGCATGCGGATGTGCTCCTGGTTACGGGGGTGCCTAATTACAAAACCGCAGAACGCCTTAAAAAACTCTATGCCCAGGCGCCCAAACCGTGTCTGGTTGTAGCTATAGGAAGTTGTGCCTGTGGCAGAGTAATGTTTAAAGAATCTTACAACAGTCCCTGTCCGGTGGATGACATTGTTCCCGTGGATTTATATATCCCGGGCTGTCCTCCCAAACCCGAGGCAGTTATTGCCGGCATAGTTAAACTTATTAATAAAATCAAAGGCGGAAAATAATGATATTAGAAAATACAATCAAAGAAAAATTGTCCGGTAAAATAATTTCCTGGGTTGAGCGTTCTCCGAAGAGAATTTATTTTTCCGTTAAACCGGGCGATATACGCGAGGTTACAGTCTTTTTGTTTAAAGAGCTGGGTTTGCGTTTTGCTACCGCTTCCGGATATGATACACCCGGAGGTATCGAGATACTCTACCACTTTAGTCTTGATAAAGAAGGAATTATTTTTTCCGTACGTGTTCTTTTAGAAGATAAGGAAAAGTTGGAAATCGATTCTATCGGCAATTTGTTTAAAGGCGCCGAATGGATTGAAAGGGAGATATGGGAACTTCTGGGCGTAAATTTTAAAGGTCATCCCAATTTAAAACATCTCCTTTTAATTGACGACTGGCCTGAAGGCAAGCACCCTCTTCGTCATGACGAAAACCACAACCACGATCATCACGAGCATGATCATAAAAAGTAATCTGTTTCATTAATTATATAAAGAGGAGAAATAAATGTCGCATAAAGTAATAATACCCATAGGTCCGTATCATCCCCTGCAGGAAGAACCGGAGTTTTTCCGCCTTTATGTGGAAGGGGAAAAGGTGGTGGATATAGATATTGTTATCGGTTATTTGCACCGCGGAATAGAGGAGCTTGCTGAACATAAACATTTTGATCAGATAGCCTTTCTGGTTGAGCGTATCTGCGGGATATGTTCGACTTCACATCCCTTTGCCTATGTTAATGCCGTCGAGGATTTGGCCGGAATAAATGTCCCGGAGCGCGCTCTCTATATCCGTACCATCATTGCGGAACTTGAACGCCTGCATAGTCACCTGCTCTGGCTGGGGCTTGCCGGGCACTTTATCGGCTACAATACGGTTTGGATGTGGGCCTGGCGTTACCGGGAACCCGTACTTGACTGTTTTGAAATGATTACGGGAAACCGCAACCACTACGGAATGATGAAAATAGGCGGTGTTAGGCGTGATATAGATGAAACACATATACCGGTTTTGAAAAAGACAATAGATGAATTAGTTCCGGCAGTAGATATGTTTAAAGGCGCGGTTATGGATGATCCCGTAATTCAGGCCAGGCTCAAAGGCGTGGGTATTTTAACAAAAGAAGAAGCGGTCGATTTTTGTACCTTAGGTCCCACGGCGCGGGCCTCCGGCGTGGATATAGATGTGCGCAGGGATGAACCCTACGGCGCATATGACCGAATAAAATGGAACGTTATAACCGAAAAAGAAGGGGATATATTTGCCAAGACCCTCGTGCGCATACGCGAGATGTATGAATCAATAGATATTATACGCCAGTGTCTGGATAAAATGCCCAAAGGCGAAATAGATGCCAATGTCAAAGAAATACCTCCGGGCGAGGGGATAGGTAGAGTTGAAGCACCCCGCGGGGAGTGCTTCCATTATGTAAAGTCCGACGGTACAAACAGACCGGTGAGGCACAAAATTCGTGCGCCAAGTTATATGAATGTTCCCACTAACAAAATTACGGTAATAGGCGGGACTATATCCGATGCCACGATTACCCTGGCGGCAGTAGATCCCTGTTATTGTTGTACGGAGCGTGTTGCGGTTATAGATAAAAAAACCCAGAAGAGCGTTTCCTCGGGTCCGGATCTTATAAAGCTATCTCAGGAAAAAACCCGGCGCCTCAGGGAATTGCGCGATGCAGGAAATAAATAGTGCTGGAGCAATTGGCTGTAAAGAACACATTTAATTTAACAAAGGTAGAATAATGATTCCTGTGTACGTGGTAATTTTGGTTCCTCTTATAGGGGCTTTCCTGGTAGGCCTTGTTCCTGCCAGGTTTAAGCCGGCCCTTGCCCTTACCATACTCGGGATAGCGCTCCTGGCGAGCGTTTACGCTCTTTCCGGAGTTTTAGCGAATAAGGAGCTGAGCTCTAGAATTTATTCCGGTGAGTGGATAAGCTTATCTTTTATAGCGGATGGCCTGGCCGTTTTTATGGCATTTGTTTCTTTGTTAGTTTCCTTTTTAATCTGCGTGTATTCTCTTGAATATATGAAGGAATATAAGGATAGAGGCGATTTTTATTTCTGGACTGTTCTTTTTATCGGCGCGATGATGGGCCTTGTATTCTCGGGTAATCTGCTTCTTCTTTTTTGCTTCTGGGAAATTACTTCAGTATGTTCCTGGAAACTGATAGGTTTCCATCGCAGTGAGAAAGATACCAAATCCGCGGATAAGGCTTTCCTGGTTACGTTTCTGGGTGCGGCCCTGATGCTTGCGGGAATAATTTTTATCTATCTTACGAAGGGAACTTTAGATATTAATATTCTTAAAGGTATTTCGCTAAACAATGTTCTGGCGTTTCTCTTGCTGGGGGGGATTATTTCCAAATCCGCGCAGATACCTTTTCAAACCTGGCTTCCTGATGCCGGAGTGGCGCCTACGCCTGTTACTGCGTTGTTACACGCGGCGGTTTTAGTTAAGATAGGGGTTTATGTTTTTGCCAGATTTTTCTCCCTGACTTTTGTGGCGAGCCCCTTATTTATGAATGCCGTTATAATTTTGAGCGTTTTTACGATTATAGTTGCCGCAGGGTCGGCACTGGTTGAAAATAATATGAAACGCATCCTTGCCTATTCTACTACCAGCCAGCTGGGCTATATTCTGCTTATACTTGCCCTGAATACGGATATCTCTTTAAAAGTAGCCCTTGTCTATATCCTGGCGCATTCGCTGGCCAAGGCGGGGCTTTTTCTGTGTGCGGGCATAATAGAACATAAAACCGGAACCAAGGATATTAATAGGCTGGGTGGCCTGTTGGCCGATATGCCCTTTACGGCGCTGGCCTATCTTTTATGTGCTTTTTCCGTCATAGGTATGCCCCCTTTCTTGGGATTCTGGCCGAAATTCATAGTTGTGTTTATGGCTATAAAAGAAGGGCAAATACTTGCGGGTTCCTTGGCTATTATTGGCGCGCTATTTACCCTTTTTTATCTGATGAGATTGTTTGAGAAGGTTTTCCTGGGGGAGATAAAGATAGCGGTGAAAGAGAAGAAATTCTCGCCTATGGTAATTATAGTTATGATTCTGGGGATATTGTCGCTTCTCTTAGGTTTGGGAGGAAAAATCTCCCTGCCTTTTAATTTAGTCTCAACGCTTATAAAAAGTTAGCTATGTTTTATTTAACCGTGCTGCCCGTAATATTGGGTTTTTTGCTCCTCTTTATCAAGTCGGAGAGTATTAAAAGAAATCTTGCGCTATTGGCATTTTCTTCCGGACTTGTTATTTCTATTTTTTTCTTTCTGCATCCGCCTGAAATTGTATCAATAAACGTTATAGACGGCTATAACCTACTCGTCGGATTAAACAAGCTTTCGGCGTTTATACTTGTTTTTATAAATTTGTTCGGACTCCTGACCTGTCTTTATGCCAAAGATTATTTAGAGAAACCTTCCGCCTTCTTCTCTTATATTCTCTGGCTCATAGCCTTTTCAAGCCTTGTTACTCTATCGCAGGATTTTATACTCTTTGTGTTTTCCTGGGGAGCGACCCTGGTCCTTTTATATGCCCTTCTTTCCTTAGGCTCATCTTATAGTGCCAAGAAAGCGCTCTTTCTTGTCGGGCTGGCAGATTTTTCGCTTATATTGGGCGTGTGTCTTTATATTGTCTTGCATGGAACCACGGCTATGGCCGGAACAAAGGTAATTTTAAACAATGGTCTTTCCTGGGCATCTTTCGTTTTAATGCTCCTGGGTGCATTTGCCAAAGCAGGGTGCCTTCCTTTGCATACCTGGATACCCACTGCGGCGGAGACGGCACCTATACCTGTGATGGCGATATTACCGGCGTCTTTAGATAAGCTCCTGGGCATATATCTCTTGACGCGGATATGTGTCGATTTCTTTGTCTTAAATAATTTAGCCCTCGGGATTTTATTGTTTATGGGCGGTCTGACTATAATAGTTGCGGTAATCTTGGCTTTAATACAGCATGACTTGAGAAAGTTGCTTTCCTATCACGCTGTAAGCCAGGTTGGATATATGGTTATGGGTTTTGGAACGGGTATTCCGATAGGAATTGTCGGAGCGCTTTTTCATATGCTGAACCACACCATGTATAAAACCGGGTTATTTTTTGTCGGAGGGGCAGTGGGTAAACAGAAAAAAACTTTTGAACTGGATAATCTCGGAGGCCTTGCCCCTTTTATGCCCCTGACTTTCATTTGCGCGCTTGTGTTTGCCTTATCCATTTCGGGTGTTCCGCCTTTTAACGGATTTTCTTCCAAGTGGATGCTTTATCAGGGTGCCTTTATAGGGCTATCCGGCGCCCAGGGCGGAGGAATGCGCTCCCTTTATATTTTTGCCCTGGTTTCCGCAATGTTTGGCAGCGCCTTAACCCTGGCGAGTTTTGTAAAGTTTGTTCACGCCACGTTCTTAGGCGAAAAAAAATCTTCCCAGGAAAAGATTAAGGAAGTTTCACTCAACATGAAGCTGCCTTTGATATTCCTTGCCTTGGGTTGTGTTCTTCTGGGGATTTTTCCTAAGGTTTTCTTGAAATATTTTATTGAGCCATGTTTTCCGGGCGGGATAAATTACATCGGCAGTTGGAACAGCGTATTTGTCTTTGTCTTTATTGCCTCAGGGTTTCTCTTGGGCCTGATTTTATGGGGGCTTATGAAACATAACAAGGTAAGGGTTGATAATTCGTTTGTCGGGGGAGAAGATGATTATATCTTGCCCTCTTATCCGGCGACGGAGTTTTATCGCACGATTGAAGAGGTTCCTGTGATGAAAGGAGCCTACCGAGTATTAAAATCAGAGTCTGCCGATTTTTATAATATCCTGGTTGGTATATCTAACCTGATATCGCATCTCGTGTTTATTTTCATTGATAGATTGATAGACTATCTTACCATGCTCACGGGAAGGATGGTCTTAGGCTTAAGCTGGCTTTTGAGAAAGATGCACTCGGGGGTTCTGGATATGTATCTGGTCTGGAGCCTTGCGGGGCTTGCGATCTTCTTTTTAATCTTAATGCTAAGAATAAGATGATAGAATTTCAGGTTATTTTAATCTTTATGATTTTCGGCGCGGTTGTGGCAATGGAAACAGAAGATCTCCTTTCCAGCGTCATTGCTCTGGGTGCGGTGGGCATGGGCCTTACGCTGGAATTCTTGCTTCTGCGTGCTCCTGACCTTGCCATTACACAGCTGGTAGTTGAAATACTATCTGTGATTATTCTCATAAGGGTGACAGTCAGCTCAGATGTCCCTTATAAGAAAATAAAGACCGGACCCGGCTATTT
>JBFZAB010000116.1:0-4002 GCA_041309285.1 Candidatus Omnitrophota bacterium | reverse complement strand
AACTCTATGCCCCTTGACTCAAGCAGTGCCGCAGCCTTTTTCAGAGCCTCAAGCGTCTTGGGGCGGTTATGCCCCACGCCTATGGCATAACCTTTTTCCTGGGCAAGATCGGCAAGCTTATCGAGTTGTGCAACAATGCGCCCTACTTCGTTTACATTATCCAGAAATACATCCCTTTGTGCAAATTTTATACCCGCCTTAGACGCCAGGTCGTAGCAAACCGATTTATTTGTTACCAGGCTATCCAGAAAGAAAAGATTCCTCTTCTTTAGTTCTGTAAAAATATTACGCATCAGATTTACATCCTCGGTAGACTTAGAGCCTTGGTGATTTGACACACCCTTGGCATGCGGAAACGAGATAATAGCTTTATTCAATATATCTATCATATCTTTCTTTGCCATACGTCCGGTTATCGTGAAAGATTCCTGAGGCTGCTTTTCCTGCTCCTGAGGCTCCAGGGGCAAATGTAAAATAACTTCTTTCCCATTGGCAGCGGCAAGATTATCAATACGGTTTGAATAACTCAAATTAGGCAGTATCGAAAAGGTAATGGGCTTGGCAAATTTCACCCAGGCGTCAATTTCGTTTAAGTTATATCCGAAATCATCGATAACAATGGCAACCTTGCCTTTTTTAAAAACAGGCATCGGCTTTACTTCCTTCTTCACCGAACGCAGGCCAAGCGTAAATAATTTTACGGTTTTAAACCCTGAATCTATCTGGTAGCTTCTTTCTTTTATGTTCTTTGACCAGGATACGATACGTAGTTTCTTAACGTACAGCTGATTTTGTAATTCTTTTAAAAATGCATCGACCGGGAAATCACTCCTTATCACATAGGTCTTCGAAACTTTTTCAAACCTATAGCGCCCTGCCTTCTTCAACTCACGGCTTTCTTTAAGCAGGGACGAGCTTCCGATCCCGAATTTCTTCAGCGCCGCCGAAACAGCAATTTCGCTATTCTTAGCTTTACGTGTAACATCGATGGGTTTAAAAAAAATCAGGAACACCAAAGCCGCAGCCACCAGACCCAGAGTCAGTTTTACCTTAAAGTACATTTCCCGCTACTCCCGTAAAAATACAGAAACCTGATGAGCTTATTTTATTTTGGTTGTGTATATTCTTATTCCCTTGATTAAGTCTATCGCCCTTAAAAGCTGGTTATCGTAGACCGGCTTGGTTTCTTCCAGAACCACGCTTTTGTCCTCTTTATTCTCTTCTACCTGTTCGAATATCTTTTCGGATTTAACCGGTTCTTTTGTTTCCTTTTCCGTATTCTTCATTTCAAATTTTACTTCCACGTCGGGCATAATTCCTTTACCGTGAATCTCGGCGCCCGAAGGAGTAAAATATTTTGAGGTGGTAAGTCTCACGGCCGAGCCGTCCTTTAAGGGAATCACCGTCTGGACGGAACCCTTCCCGAACGACTTTGCACCCAGAAGCACGGCACGATTATGGTCGCGCAGCGCTCCGGCGACAATTTCCGAAGCCGAGGCGCTTCCCTCGTTAATCATTACGACTATTGGGTAATCGAGGTGCGGCTTGGGGGATTTGGCAAAAAATTCCATGTTCTGCCCCTCCACTCTTCCTTTTGTGGAAACAACAATCTTACCCGGGGTAAGAAATTCCTCGGAAACGCCTACGGCAGCATCAAGCAGGCCTCCGGGATTATTTCTTAAGTCCAGGATTAAACCCTCCAGGCCTTCCGACTCCAGCTTTGCCAGCGCCTGTTCCAGGTCATCAGCCGTTTTTTCCTGAAATTCTATGAGCCTGATATACCCTATTTTGTCCTCGATCAGCTTAGTCTCTTTCACGCTGTTAATTTTTATAATATCTCTCTCAATCGTGAAGTCAAGAAGCTTCTTTTCTTCTTCCCTGAGTATGGTAATGTTGACCTTGCTTTTAGGCTCGCCTCTTAACTTTTTGACGGCATCCGTCAAGGCTATCCCTCTTGTGGAAACCCCGTCTATTTTTACTATCCTGTCGCCGGATTTAAGTCCGGCCTTCTCGGAAGGCGTACCGTCTATGGGAGAAATAATGGTGAGCAATTCATCGACTATGGTAATGACGATACCCAGCCCTCCGAATTCTCCTTCGGTCTCCACTTTTATTTCTTTATACATATCCGGGTCCATAAACTGGCTGTGCGGGTCGAGCGAGCCGAGCATCCCTTTGAGCGCACCGTAAATAAGTTCTTTTAACTTTACCTCATTGACATAATTTGCCTCTACCAGAGAGATGACCTCGGCAAAAAGCTCCAATTGCTGATAAACGCTATCTTCTTTCTTTACCGTTGCCGGCTTCCCCGGCTTTAGCTTGCCTTCGACAACCAAGGCGGAAATACCGAGTATGACCGAAATTGCCACAACCCCTATTACATAAAAACGACGTTTATGCATTTATGCCTCCTTAATGAGCCCGCCGCGTTCTTGCAGAATGCAAGAGGCGGGGCAAATTAAATCCGCCAAAGTTATGTGGCGGATTGTGTCTTCATTTAAGTTTACTCCTGATAATTTCGTTAACCTTCTGCGGATTGGCCTTGCCGGACGTTTTCTTCATTACCTGACCGACCAGAAACATTACGGCATTTTCCTTACCGCTCTTGTAGTCGGCAACCGATTGGCTGTTTTGGGCAATAACCTCTTCCGCAATTTTATCTAAAGCCGAATCGTCCGATATTTCAAAGAGATTTTTCTCTTTGATTATTGCGTTTGCGTCTTTACCCGTATCGAGCATGATCTTTAAAACATCTTTAGCCGAATTGCGGTTGATCGTTTTATTATCCAAGAGTTCAAGCAGCCCGACAAGCGCCTTTGTCGTCAAGGACATTTCATTGATAGAGATTTTCTTTTCGTTCAGATAGGAAAGCAGTTCGGTTGTTATCCAGTTGCTTAAAACTTTGGGTTGCGGATACAGCTTAAGGCATTCCTCAAAATACCCGGCTAAATCTCGCGAGCTGGTCAAAACCCCCGCATCGTATCCGGATAAGGCATATTCTTTTTCAAAACGCATACGTTTTGCGCGAGGCAGCTCCGGTAAACTTTTTTTAACGGAATCCAGTTCGCTTTTATCCAGGGTAAAGGAAACTAAATCCGGATCGGGAAAATAGCGGTAGTCGTGTGCTTCTTCCTTGGAACGCATAGAAGCTGTAATCGATTTATCGGCATCCCAGAGCCTGGTCTCCTGGATAATTTTTTCTCCCTTGCTTAAAGCGCCAGACAATCTTTCTATTTCGTAGGCAAGCGCTTCTTTGACCGCCTTAAACGAATTCATGTTCTTCAGCTCTACTTTCGTTCCCAGGACGGTTTCCCCTTTTAATCTCACCGAAACATTCGCATCACAACGCAGGGAGCCCTTTTCCATATCGCAATCCGAAACCCCCAGATATTCCAGAATTTCTTTCAGTTCCATAAGATAGCAATAGGCCTCATCGGGAGAATATAAATCCGGCTCGGTAACTACCTCTATTAAAGGTACCCCCGAACGGTTATAATCAACCAGGCTGTAACTTTGAGTATGCACCAACTTCCCGGCATCCTCTTCCATATGCACGCGTTTTATGCGTATTTTCTTCAAGCCCGACTCGAGTTCCACATCTAAATAACCGTCCACGGAAAGAGGAAGATCGTATTGGGAAATCTGATAATTTTTGGGGAGATCCGGATAATAATAATTCTTGCGATCGAATTTGAAATAATTATTCACCCGGCAGTTAAGCGCGAGCGCGACCTTAATAGCATAATCCAAGGCCTTACGGTTAAACACCGGGAGGCTTCCGGGAAAACCCAGACACACGGGGCATGTCAAGGTATTCGGGGATACCCCAAATTTATTTGCGCAACCGCAAAATGCCTTGGTCTCGGTCGCCAGGTGAGCATGAACTTCCAGACCTATAACGGGTTCGTACATTTTCATTCTACATATTAAAATTAAGAAACCTGTAACCAGAGTACAGAGACCAGAACTCGATTCTTCTGGTTACTGGTAACTGGTTTCTGG
>JBFZAB010000115.1:0-3282 GCA_041309285.1 Candidatus Omnitrophota bacterium | reverse complement strand
TATCATACTTCAAGCTATGACCTGCTTCCACCGAAGAATAAGAAGTTAGTTTTGACTTTGCACGATGTACTCCTCAAGGCTTTTCCCGTAGATCACTCTCCGGAAGCAGTGAAGGAGACAGAGTCTAACATAAAACAAATTCTTGAACGAACCAGCGGGCTTATAGTTGATTCGGAAAACACAAAAAAAGATGTATTGAGGTGGTTTAAATTCCCCGAAAGTAGAATAAGGGTAATTCATTTGGGTGCGGGAAAAGAATTCTACGTTCTCGATGATAAGCAGAAGTTATCAGGAAGAAGGTTAGTGAAAAATTATGGTATTGATGGTAGGTATATTCTTTTTGTAGGTACGGTAAGCTTGCGCAAGAATCTAAGTAACTTAATTCAGGCCTTTAAAATTTTAAAAGACCGGTACGAGGTTAAACATAAGCTGGTTATTACAGGTACCAAAGGACAGGATTTTGAAAAAGCCAGTGAATTGGTTAAGAGCATGGGTTTGGATAAAGAGGTTATATTTACCGGGTATATCAAACAGGATAAAATCAATTTATTTTATAACCTCGCGGACTGTTTTATCTACCCGTCATTGTATGAAGGTTTTGGAATACCAATTGTCGAGGCATTCCATGCCGGCTCCGCTGTAATTACCTCCAATTGTTCTTCCTGCGCTGAAGTTGCGGGAAATGCGGCGTTGTTAGTTGACCCGCACTCAATCGAGGAAATAGCCGAGGCCATGTTTAAAGTTATCAGCGATAATAAGCTAAATTTAGACTTACGCAAGAAGGCAATTAGCCGTGCCAGAGATTTCTCCTGGGATGTTACGGCGCGCAAGACCTTAAACTTTTTTCAGGAAATTTACAAGAGTTCCAGGTAGCGATTTCTTATTTATCAGTATTGTATTAAAATAAAAAAATTTAATAGCGGAAGCGTGGCAATTAAAAAGAGGATTTGTCTCCAATTTTAATGAATAATTTTCAATGCGATATAATTGTTTTAACCTGGAACCATCTTGAATTAACGAAAATATTTTTTGAAAGTTTATTATCCAGTACATCTCTAAAGATAAGAATTATTGTTGTTGATAATGGCAGTATTGACGGTACCCGGGAATATTTAGGTAAATTAAAAGAAGAATTAACCGATAAACTCGAGGTTATATTTAATCAAGAAAATGTGGGGTTTGTCAGAGGTGTTAACCAGGGATTGGCCGTTTCTAGCGCTCCTTATGTATGCCTTGCTAACAGCGACTTGATTTTTACTAAAGGCTGGCTTGATGAGGCGATTGGCTTATTTGAGAGCAATAAATTAATAGGTATTTTAAATCCTAATAGTAATACTTTGGGTACGCATGTTAAAAGTAAAGAGCCGATTGAGAGTTGGGCGAGTAATTTAAAGAATAGATATAGCGGTATTTTTGTGGAGATGCCTTTTTGTACCGGTTTTTGTATGATTATGCGCAGGGATATAATAGATAAGTCCAAGGGATTATCCGAGGATTATATTCCAATGTTTTTTGAAGATTCCGACATTTCTATGAAAGCAAAAGAAATGGGGTACTTAATAGGCGCAGCTAAAGGCGCCTACGTATGGCATAAAGAACACGGTTCTTTTAAGGAGACAAAAGAGACTGATCAGATTTTTAAAAGAAATAAGAGAATCTTTCAAAGAAAATGGGGGAGAATATTAAAAATTGCCTGGGTTGAGAATAATTATCCGGCTTTATTGAATGATCTAAGGCAAGCAATAAAGTTATGTCGAGAAGCTAATTTCGTTACTTTTTATATTAAAAACATTGATGTGTTGCGAGGGGATGCTTTTAAGTCGTTAGATACTTTTGATCATTCGGCAGTGCAGTTTAAAAAGTTTAAAGGCTATTTTGGTTTAGCTTGGTGTATCATAGTTAAAAAAAAGAAGTTTGATCTAATAATCTCTAAAGACAAATTCCTGCGTTTTATATTGATTATGCTAGGGCAGAGAGTGGTCAGCCAGGCTGATAATATTTTAATAGATAGTATTAAGAAGGGTAGTTGATTAGCTAAGGGTTGTCATCCCTAAGTTAGCGCAGTTTACTCGGGTATATTAAGAATAAATATCTATGGGCAATTGGGAAAAGAATAACCTGCATATTCTCGTAATTAATCCTTTTGGCATAGGAGATGTTTTATTTTCTACTCCTTTGCTGGCTAATATCAGGGAGAATTACCCAAAAGCCTATATTTCTTATCTGTGCAATAAACGCGTTGCCCCGTTATTTGAAGCAAATCCGAACGTTGATGAAGTTTTTGTTTATGAGAGGGATGAATGGTTGGCGTTGTGGAAGAGATCACGGTTCAATTTTATTAAAAAGTTAGTTTTATTTCTACACAGGATACGCCGCGGAAGGTTTCATATTGCCATAGATTTATCGCTCAGCAGGCAATACGGATTCTTTTTGTGGCTCATAAGGGTTCCCAGAAGAATAGGTTTTGATTATAAAGACAGGGGCTTGTTCCTGACACACAAAATAAAAATAGACGGCTATCACCATAAGCACGTTGCCGGATATTATCTTGAATTATGCCGTTTCCTGGATATAAAGCCTGAGGTTAAGAAAATGGCGATTTATTTAACTAAAGATGAGGAAGAAAGCGCAAAAGCAAAACTTATAGATAAAGGTATTGATTCCCGAAAGGACGTGGTAATAGGGATAGTCCCCGGGGGAGGAGCAAGCTGGGGGAAAGAAGCAAGGCTTAAGCACTGGAGTTATAATAATGTAGCTATACTTGCGGATAGCCTTGTTGATAAGCTTAAAGCGAAGATAATCGTCTTCGGTGACACGAAAGAGGCGCACCTATGCCGTGATGTGGTCGGGTTGATGAAGAATAAGCCTTTGAATTTATCGGGTGAATTAAATTTCAGAGAGTTTGCCGCATGCCTCAAGCAATGCCGTCTCGTTGTCTGTAACGACGGCGGACCTCTGCACGTGGCGGTGGCATTGAATGTTAAGACAGTATCGATTTTTGGCCCGGTGAACGAAAAGGTATACGGGCCGTTTCCGCCGAGTTTCGACCATGTGGCTATTTCCGCCGATGTTCCCTGCAGGCCGTGCTACTGGCGCTTCAAGATGCCGCGCTGCGAAAAGAGAGAATGCCTCGATAAAATCTCACCGAAAGAGGTGCTGCAGACGGTTGAGATGCTATTATAAAGATAAAATATAAAAGATAAAATATAAAAAATTGATACCTTAGGAGATTAGATGGAAACAAGATTACAGAGATTAAAAGAGAGGCAGATTAAAAGATTG